>JAKJDB010000558.1 GCA_022706175.1 Candidatus Zhuqueibacterota bacterium
GACGTCTGCAAAGATCTGGCACCAGATGCGGCTTTTGGCGCCGCCGCCGATGATGCGCACATGATCCACCTTCTGGTACAGATGCTCGACAGTTTCCAGCGCCCAGCGCATGTTAAAAGCCACCCCTTCCAGAAAAGCTCGGACGATGTCTTCCCGGCGGTGATTCAGGCCCAGATTATGCAGACCGGCGCGCACATAGCGGTCATTCAAGGGCGACCGTTCGCCGTACATCCACGGAGTGAACAGGAGGTTGTTGCTGCCGGCCGGCGCCTGCATGGCCAGTTGATCCAGCAGTTGAAATATCTCATCGACATGCAGCTCCTGTTTGAGCGACTCCTTGTGATAGACGATGTTGTTGCGAAGCCATTCGAGACAGATCCCGACGGTCTCCTGGTGGGCCAGCCCGAGATAAAACTCTTGCGGCCACGTGCTGCCGACACAGCCGGTATAGTGCGCGATATCGATTTTACGTTTCCGGAAATGGCCGGACACGCCGCCGCTGGTGCCCAAACGGATGTTCAACTCCCCTTCCTCGATGGCGCCGGAACCCAGTGCCGCAGAACTGATATCCCCTGCGCCGTTGACCACTCTGCTTTCGCCGGACAACCCCATCTCTGCGCTCGCCTGCGGCGTCAGCGTGCCGATGATAGCCGAGCTTTCGCGCACCTCCGGCAACTGGTTCAGATGGAGTCCAGCCAACTTGCACAAACCTTCATGCCACTGATTGCGGTTTTTACGCGTGTCCATCAGCCACCAGACCACCGCCATATCGGCTGATTTGACATAGCGGCCGGTGGTTCTGAAAACCAGGTAATCCTTGGCGTCGAGAAACTTGTGGATCCGTTCGAACAACTCGGGATGATATTCTCGAATCCAAAGAATTTTCCCGATAGGGTCTTTGCCGGCATGGCCCGGACAGCCTCCGGTGATGCGTAAAAATTTGAGCAGCTTGAAAACATTATATCCCTGCACCCGCGGCGGCGTCCAGAATTTTTGCCGCATGATCTCTGCAGCGCGGGTATCCAACCAGGAGATCGCCGGCATGACCGGCTCGCCGTTCTGATCCACAGCCACCAGCGTCTGCATCTGGCTGGCAAAGGTGATGCCGACGATATCGCTGGGATCCACCCCGCTCTTTTGCACCACCTCCCTGCTGGTACGGCATACCGCATCCCACCATTGCCGCGGATCCTGCTCCGCATAGCCGGGCTGCGGATAAGTGATGCTGTAATCGACGCGGCTGTCGGCGACAACCTTGCCGTGAACGGTAAAAAGAACCGCTTTGCTGGAACTGGTGCCCAGGTCAAACGTGAGGACGTATTTCTGTCCCATAAACAAGTCCATCCGGATTAACGAGAAAATGAAATACACACGCGAGTTGAATTTTCATCCTCAGTAACTGTGGAAGAAACGCGCAGCAGTGCAAAGGATCGGCAATGTGCGGTGAGTGAAAATCACGATCGGCTTTTGTTCAAAGCATGCCCAAACCCCTCAACCACTCCAGGCAGAGTTTCGGCCAGGACTGCAAGTGAGCATGCTGGTAAGCCAGGCCGACGCCATGGGGTCCATCGCGGAAGATGTGCATCTCTGCACTGACGCCGGCGCGAACGAGGTTGCGGAAAAACAGCAGGCTGTTTTCCACTGATACCGCTTGATCATTAGTGGTGTGAAATAAAAAAGCGGGCGGTGTCCGCTCAGTGATCTGCTCTTCATTGGACATCAGCGCCACCAGCGCAGTGTCCGGCCGGCTGCCGAGCAGATTGCGTCGCGTGCCGTGATGCGTCACCGTCATCTTCATGCTGATGACCGGATAGCCAAGAATCATAAAATCAGGCCGGCAGCTTATCCGATCGATCGGGTCCGGCGCATCCGCGATGCCGGGGGTAAAGTGGGTGCCGGCGCTGGACGCCAGATGGCCTCCGGCGGAAAAGCCGATGATGCCGATCCGGTTCGCATGGATCCCCCATTCCCCAGCCCGAAATCTTATGATGCGCAACGCCCGTTGCACATCCAGAAGCGGCGCCGGATGATGATAATGCGGAGCAATGCGGTATTTGAGGATAAAGGCGGCCATACCGTTCGCATTCAACCACTCCGCTACCTGCTTCCCCTCATGATCCATGGCCAGATGGCCGTAACCGCCGCCCGGACAGACCAACACAGCGGTGCCCTTGGAGGTCTCCGCCACCGGCAGATAGACCGTCAGCGTAGGGATATCCTGCGGCGAGCTGCCCAAGGCGCCCGGCGCCGCCATGGACCAAAGCGACAGGGTGTCCGGCTTGATCTGGCCAAACGCGAGCGGCGAAATCAACAGCACAAGTCCTACAGAAAGCAATAGTGAACGATACATCAGCCTTCCCTTTCCAAAACCGGCCACCACTCACCCCCGCACGGGGACGGCCGTTCTCCAGCAGACGAGACACCAATCAATGCATCGACGGTGCGACACCTATGTAAACCACCGTCACAGCAGTTCGATTCATTCAGCCGCCATTCCCTGGATACGATAGTTGAATTCGTAGGAGAGACTACGGCTCCAGGTCTCATCGAACATGGTTTTATAGCGCGTTCCGTCCTCTGGCCCCACCGTTTTGCCGTAGGAGAAAAACCAGTTGATAATCGGGCTGCCGGTGAACCCCAAAGCGATCCAATAGCGGCCCGGCGCCAGCGTCAAAGAGGCCGGACGTATGTCAAAATCCACCCAGTCATAGCCTGTAGTAAAGGTGATCTGGTTTAAATCAAGCATCTCGCTGGCAGCCAACTGGGACTCTGGCTTGCCGTCGCCGTCATCGCGAAAGAGTTCCACCCAAACCTGCCCATTGCCGCCGAACTTGTGCAGGGCCAATCCCACTTTATCCACTTTCACGGATTTGTCCAGAATAAAGCTCTGCGCATACTGCTGACCCTGGGTGGTGACATATTCGGCGGTCTCGACGACAAAATTTTTCCGCATCTCCATTTCGCCGTCCTCCCGTT
>JAKJDB010000559.1 GCA_022706175.1 Candidatus Zhuqueibacterota bacterium
AAAACAGGGAGAGGACGGCGGCTGGCACGGCGGATTCAACCAGATGCAAATTCCCTATTGGACCGGCGGCTCTTATGAGACCGCCACCAATGTTACGCCTTTGACCACAGCGCCCATCCTCTTCGCCGCCTATACGGCAACGAAGCAGCCTTTGGACAGCAGCCTATTTAACATCGGCATGTTAAAGTACATGCCGGAGTTTCAGCTTCATATGATCCTGCCCTCTCCCATGGACGGCGAGACCGACGCCACTTATTACGATATCGATGGTCCCGGCGATCGCTACAGCCGTTCCCCCTGGATTCTGCCCATGCGTGCGTACAGCCGCCGCCGCTTTTCCACCGATGCGGAACAGCAACGTTTGGCGGAGTTGGGCGCCTGGATCCGCACTCATTTTTCCAAATCCAAAACCGATGCAGGGTCCTGGGATACCACCGATCAGCTTTTGTTTGAGGACAAATGGGTGCAGCCGAGAGCGCCTCAGGAGATCGGCTTTCCCCTGGTGCGCCATTTCAAGAGCTTGGGCCGGGTCTTTATGCGATCCGGATTCACCAGCCAGAACGATCTGGCTGGGCTCTTTATCTGCCAGCCGTATCACTGGAGCGCGATGGATCTCTACGCCCAAAACGCCCTGCTCCTTTACTATAAAGGCGCGCTCATCAAAGGGTATTATTCTCCGCTTCTGATCGGAAACAGCAAGCAGAGGACGGTGAGCACTTTTCCTTCGATTCAGGACGGCGTCTCCAGCTATGCGCCTGGATCCACCTGGGATGTCGGCCCCGGGATCCTCGTCTGCGAAGACCGGTCAGACCATCTGTATATTGTCGCAGAGGCGCGCAACGCTTATAGCAAAGACAAACTGACCTCTTTTCTGAGAAAGATCGTCTATCTCAAACCGAATCGGTTTATTCTTTTCGATCAGATCAAAACGCCGACCGCCGACAGCCGGCTTACCTGGACGTTCAATCCTGCGGCCCTTTTTCATCGCGGAGATGCCGGGCTTCTCAGGTTGGAAAACAGTGGGGGGGGAGCGCTGTGGATGAAACGGCTGACGCCGACCGACGCGGTGGAAGAGAGCATCACGGCGCAAAGCTACGAACTGCACAGCAACAGTGGATCGACGGAGCGAACATTCGTACATGTTCTCCAAGTCAGTGACGCCTCTTTGTCCTCCACCTCCCCCAATCTGCTCATCGACGACGCAGTGCTCGAAACGTTTCAGGATTCGCTCCGAATCAGCCTGCCGGATTGCGATGTGACCTTTTCAACAGAGCATAGCCTTAAGGTCCGTTGGCAACCTGCCGCTGTCCCCGAGAAAAAAGCAGAAAGGGCCCTGCCGCAACCCTTTCAGCTCTATCAAAATTACCCTAATCCGTTCAACCCCACCACCACCATCGGCCTGAAGATGGATTACTCTGACTTTGTTGAAATCGCCATCTATGATGTGGACGGCGCCCTGCACTCCGTGCTCTTTCGCGGAAGGTTGGAGCCGGGAGTGTACTCTTATCGCTGGGACGGCAAAGACCACCAGGGTGGCTCTTCTCCCTCAGGCGTTTATTTCTGTCAAGTGCGGTCCGGGCGGCATGAGGTGGAAAATTGCAAGATGGTGTTGTTGCATTAGTAAAAAGTACGTTGGGGAATAGGAGTATCCTATGAACAGACGCTGTTTGATGCTTGTTCTATTTTTGATCTGCGGCCGCGCCGCCGCCAGCTCCCGTTTTGTCGCGATGAACGGCAAGGATGGGCAGTCCGGAAGCCGGGAGGCGCCGTGGGCCACCCTCTCCGCCGCGATCGCTCGGGTGAGCCCGGGAGACACGATTTTTGTCCGTGGCGGGATGTATACCGAAAGCGAGATCTGGATCCGTGGCAATTACGGCATGGGCGGCAAGGACGGCCGCTATCTGACCATCTGCGCATACGCCGATGAGATCCCTCTCTTCACCAACAGCGATCGTGGCCTTATCATCGATGCCTCCTACGTGCGTATTCAGGGGCTCCATTTCAGCAACGGTAAATCCATGTACAATGTCAATTGGGCCGGCCGCTCCCATCACGTAGAGTTCATCGGCAACACGCTGACCGGCACAACCGGCTACGCCGCGATCATGCTGACCGGGGACAACAACCTGGTGGAAAAAAACATCATTCGCTTGGACGGAAATGTGCTGGGCACTCAGGGGCACGGCATCTATGTGCAGGAGGGCAAAAACAACATCCTGCGCGGCAATACGATCTCCGGGATGAGCGGATACGGCATTCACCTGTACGAGGAAAAGCGCTCCGAAGATCCGCCCGGATACCGTCGACTGGTCCAGAATGTGGTGGTGGAGAACAATGTGATCTTTGCCTCGCAGGAACGGTCCGGCATCATCGTCGCTGCCGGCGCTGACAGCGGGCCGGCTGATATCCGCGATATTCTCCTGCGCGGAAACATCATCTACGGCAACGCCGTCGCAGGCATTGTGGTGCAGGGATGGAGCCCTGTCACTCGAGTGCGCATTTATCATAACACATTGTCCAACAACCGGGAAGGTGATCTGCTGGTCGGCGGTACGGTGGACAGCGTCGAGGTGAGCAATAACATTTTGTCTCATTCCGGCCGGCGTCCGCACATTAGCGTGGAAGGAAGTGTGACGCATTTCACCGCCAGACGGAATCTCTATTACCCCAGCCCCAAGACTCTGGAGAACGCATCCGATGCGGAGGCGCTGGAGGCCGCCCCCGGATTTGTCGACGCCGATCACAATGATTTCTCCCTGCGTCCCGGCAGTCCAGCCATCGATGCTGGAATCGATCTCGGTTGGCCTTTTACCGGCAGCGCGCCCGATCTCGGCGCCATCGAGTCGGATTTGCACACCTCGGCCGGGTCTGCTCCCGAGGAGAATGCGCAGGCCGAAGGATTGTACTTTGAGAACGGTACGCCGAATCCCTGCAACGGTGAGATGCAGCTGCATTATCGCCTGGCGGCTGAT
>JAKJDB010000560.1 GCA_022706175.1 Candidatus Zhuqueibacterota bacterium
AAGCTGCGCAACGCTGAAGAACTGATCGTGACCGCTGAGGTCTGTGATGCCTATGGCGTCCTGGCGTTGTCAGCAGACCGGCCGGTGCAGTTTACTGTGCAAGGTCCGGCCACTCTGGCCGGCCAGGGGAGAACGGAGACGACCCAGACAGTTCAAGGCCGGACTACGGTGGCGCTCAAGCCCACAGGTTCTGCAGGTGTCGTCCAAGTCACTTGCGCCGCCGAAGGACTGATCCCGTCCCGCTTGACCGTCACGAGCATACCCTAACCGTTATGTCGGGAGGTTGACATGGCGCTTCGAGCTTTTTTCCTGCTGCTGTCGATATTCGCTGCCGGCTATGCGACAGCGCCCTTCAGCCGGCTGCCGTTCACCTATGTCATCGATTACGCCGCCTTGCAGGAGACCGACCCTGATTTCCGCCGGCAATTTCTTCACGCCGCGCCCACGCTGTTTCATCCCGGACCTGAACTGCGTTATCTCGGTCGTTTCGGTTTTGGCGGCATGGTGACGCCTTATCGCAACATGCCCTATGCCACCTACGAATCCCAGGTGAAAGAATATCTTGATTTTCTGCGGAAGCAGGGCGTGCGCTGGATTACGCCCTATCTCTGCAATCAGACGATCTCGGGCAACGATGTTCACCGCTATGGCGTCTGGGAGGTGTATGACCGCTGGCAGGATTTCGCCTTTTTAGGACTGGAAGAAAAACCGCAGGATCCCATGCTGTGGATGCAGCGGGAACCCTCCGGCAACCTCCATTATAATTACAAGCGAAAATGTTTTCTTGAGCGGCATCAGGATGATCTGCAGATCCGTTATGCGCCCTGTCCGAACCATCAGGATTGGCGCAACCTCTGCAACGCAGAGGCGCGCAGCGCCGGCCGTATCGGCTTTGACGGCTATTTCATCGACAACAACATCATCCATTGTTACTGCGCGGCCTGCGAGCGGCGGTTTCAGGATTATCTGCGGGCGAAATACTCTGCGGATGAATTATACCAAGCCTTTGCAACACGCGACTATGGGACGATCACTCTGTACCATGAAGGCGATCTGCGCTGGTGGGCGCGGTCGTTCGCCGGCTTTATCCCCTGGCTGGAGAGCAAATACCCGCCGTCCCAATGGCCGATCCATTTCGATACGGACACCTCTTTGCAGGAGGTGAACGTGGATGCGGCCGGCGGCGGCATGCTGTACGGTGAAACGGAGCAATTCGTCGCAGAGCGGATTTTATCCGTCGCCTCGCCGGCGACCTTTGAGTCTCTTCGTCTGGCCAATCCCGCGCTGCAGACGCGAATCGGACGGCTGCGCTGGGCGGAAACACAGATGTTCTGGAACCAGAGCATCGGCGATATGCTGGCGGAGATGCGCGATGCGGGCCAGGAGACCAATCCGGATTTTTTTCTCATGCCCAACTGGGGCGTCTTTCAGCGCATCGACGGCGCCATCGGCCGCGCCGAGGACGGCAAAGACGTGCGGCGGTGGCGCCACGGCGCGGACTGGCAGATGTTTGAGGAGGATTATGCGACCGGACTGGTGGCGCCCGGCGTGCTGCTGGATTATGATCTCGAACTGCGCTATGCGTTCAGCTGCGGCGTTCGCGCGCTTTTGCTGCCTTATACGCTCAACGATCCCGTGTTGGAGGAGGTGCATCATGCAGAGACCGCGGCGTCCGGCGGCAGCGTGTTCGTCACCACATTTCGGCATCCGCAGGTGAGGGAAAAGTACCGTCGGTTTTTTTCAGCAAACGCAGATCTGTATGAAGATTACTCTTCTGCCGGCCGTGTGGCCCTGGCCTTTTTTTACGATCAATACTATTACCTGAACATCGACCACTTTCGCCAGGTTTATGCGTTGAACCGGTTTCTGGCCGATCAGCAGATTCCCTTTGATCATATCCACGAGGGCTGCCTGGATCCCGTTCAGCTCTCCCGTTATCCGGCGATCATTTTGCCCAACGTGGTGTATCTCTCGGATGAGCAGATCGCCGCGCTGAAAAGCTATGTCGCCCGGGGCGGCACGCTGATCACCATCGGCGAAACCGCGACCGGAGACTTGTATTGTCGGCCACGGCAGGCGGCGGTTTTCGACAGCCGCATCAAACCGGGAAAACACCGGCGCCATTTCAACGATCTGCATCAGGCGCTGCCGCATCGCGGCATCGATCTTGATGACGGCCTGCGTGCTGTGCGAAAACTGAAAACAGGCGGCAAAAGTGCAACCTATCAACGGCTGGCTGAACTCGATAATGCGCTGCATTTCAAACGGTATCAGCTCAAGGGACCGTTGACCGACTGCTTGGCCGAAGCTCTGTGCGGAGATCCTCATTCCATGGACCCGATGCAGGCCAGCGGATTGCGCCATACGCTGTGGCGCAAACAGCAGGACCGCCTCGACATCGAGGAGGGGCCAAGGAGGTTGCAGACTGTTACGAACCTGAAAGTGGCGCTTCCGGCCGAACCGGGCAGACGTGTGGCATTTGCGGTCTATCGGACCCCTGATCAGGAGACAGCCTTTCCGCTGACTCCATTTGTTGAAAAGGGACGAGTGTTTGTGACTATTCCCAGCTTGTCCTGCTATGGCGTCATCCAAATCGAGTGGTTGTGAGCAACCCGAATGCATTACGAACAGCCGGCCGGTTGCAATCGTCGCTGCAGGGTCGACAGCGGGATCAGCCGGTGAATGTACTATATCGGCAATTTATTTATTGCAATTCATGCGCCTTATTGTCATACTCTTTATAAACTGAGGAAGCCAGGAGCGGCGAATGACATTAAAAAAGATATTTTTACTGCTGTTGCTGTCTGTACCTGTTTTGTTTGCCGGTTACCAGGTCAACACCATCGATCTGCTGCCAGGGGCCGGAGTGACTTGCAATGCCGGCGGTCCGCTGCTGGTGCGCTGTGACACGCTGCGCCATCGCATCATCCTGGCGCAGACGCTGACCAGTTCTCTTTCGCTTATCGACGG
>JAKJDB010000561.1 GCA_022706175.1 Candidatus Zhuqueibacterota bacterium
ATTTGGGCGGCATGAAGTCCTATCAGGCGAATTTGGACGCTCGAGTGATCGACGCGGATGTGGGCACGGTTTTGGCCACGGCGATGAAGAACAGCGCCTATCCCCATATCGACCCGGTCTCCGGCGGCGCGAAGGCCATAGAGAAAGCGGGCGCGCTGCTGGCGGACGAACTCATCGGCAAAATTCTGCAAAAGTGGCGGAGCAAATTTTATCAGGCCAACACCGTCAAACTGATGGTTACGGGTTTGCGCAGTTACACCGATGCCTCGCACTTTCGCGGCGCGCTGACCTATCTGGGGCGCGGCATCAAAGCGGTCAACCAGCGGCAGATCGCCGGCAGTGTGGGAGAATTCGATGTCGAGATCGCCGGAACCGCCGACCAGCTGGCCAGGGAACTGGATCAGCGCAAGGTCAGCGATTATATGGTAGACGTGACCGGCGCCACGGCTAACCAGGTGACCATCAGCATTGTACGTTCTACTCCTTCACCGACTCAAACCGCGGTTCCGGATACGGCCGGACTCGAGTGAGCTCATTCAGCAGTGCCGGAAAACGGCGGTTCGATGAGGGTATTCCCCGTACTTTGCTTTTGAACTGAATCAACGAATCTTCAACCTGATGAGGTGTATGATGCTTAAGATGACATCGAGGTTTCTGTGGGTCCTTTTATTGACCGTTACAGTGATCGTTTCCGCGCAGCCGAAAAAACGGGTGGCGGTTTTCGCCTTTGACGACAAGACCTCTCATGTGGTGCGCTGGTGGACCGGGCAGCCGGTGGGAGAAGGCATGGCGGATATGTTGATCACCGCATTGGTCAAGAGCGGCCGGTATACGGTGTTGGAGCGAACGCAGCTTGATCAAGTGCTTAAAGAGCAACAGCTGGGACAATCCGGCGCCCTGACCCCGGAGAGCGCTGCCAAGGTCGGACAACTGCTCGGCGTGGAGGTGGTTATCATAGGCGCGGTAACGGAATTCGGGCATTCGGAAAAAAATGTCGGCGGCGCCATCAAAAAGGTCGGACTGGGCCTTGGCATGAAAAACATCAAGGCCACCGTGGCTGTGGATGTCCGTCTGGTCAACAGCAGCACCGGTGAAATCATGACCGCCGAATCGGTTCGGGAGGAAGAATCCTCCAAGGGGTTGTCGGTCGATACCCAAAAGTTCGATTTTGACAACAAGAATCAATTTGATGAGTCGATCGTCGGCAAGGCCACCCGCAAAGCGATCGACAGGGTGGTGACGCTGTTGGACGGCGCCTCCACGGGTCTGGCTTTTTCCGCCAAGATCATCAAGGCGGACGGCGCCATCTTCATCAACGTCGGCGCAGCGGCCGGCGTCAAGCCCGGCGATCTGTTCACCGTTTACCGGCCGGGCGAAGAATTGATCGATCCGGACACCGGCCTTTCGCTCGGTGCAACGGAAACCAGAATCGGACGGATCAAAGTGGTGAACAACAATATCGGCAACGGCAAGGCCTCCGAATGCGAGGCGGTGGAGGGATCCGGTTTTCAGCGCAATGACCTTGTCAAACAGAATTAGGCGGACTGTTCTCAGTTGGTCCGGGGGCGCGCGGAATCGTCAACGCCCTTCTCCGTTTTTTTGCAGGGAGGAACAGGTAGATGAACAAAAGCATGCTTCTGCTTCTTACCGTGCTGCTGTCCGTAGTTTGGCACGCTCAGGCCGGGACCGGTAAAACGATCGGCTCTATTTCTTTTCTCCTTGGCGGACCGGAGGACATTCATATTCAATCCCGCGGCAGCGCCGAATGGTCCCGTGTTCAACTCGGCCTGAAGGTACATGACGGCGATGCCATTCGAACGCAAAAAGAGTCGCGCTGCGAAATCAAGCTGTTGGATGCCAGCGTCATCCGTATCGGTGAATCCACCTCTTTCGTATTCACGCAGGCCGCTCTTTCGGCGCAGTCTCGTCAGATCAAGGCGGAGATTCCAACCGGCCAGGTGTACCTGAATCTGTCCACTCCGGTCTCAGGCAAAAGCAGTTTTCAGATCAAAGCGCCCACCGCGGTCTGCGCAGTGCGCGGCACGGTCTACCGCGTCCAGGCGGACACCGCCACCCAGTGTGTGGTGTACGACGGAACCGTGGAGGTGGGGCCTGCTAAACTGTGGGGCTTGCCGCGGTCGACCACCAGTAAAAGCCTGCAGCCCGTGGAGGTGCCGGGACCCAGCCAGATCCCGGGCCCCTATGAGGTCAGTCTGGATCAATGGGTCAAGATCGTCAAAGGATTTCAAATCACGGTTCGTGCAGACGGCAAGTATGCCAAAGCCGCTTTCGATCCCGCGCAAGATGCGGCGAAAGAATGGGTCAAGTGGAATAAAGAATTGGATCAAAAAATAAAACGCTAGGCGTCGGGTATGGGGCATTCGCAACTGGAAAAGCTGGACATCCTGTTTATTATTTTTGTCTCGCTGATTTTCGCTTTTTTCTCTATCAGATCAAGTCGGCCCTCATCCCGCTGGTGCTGGCCATCGTTTTAATCGTCCTTTTGTTGCCCTACCGGGATTACGATTTCGTGCGTCACCTGATTTGGGTGGTAGTGGGAATTTTCACTTTTTGGTTTCTCCGTGAGACCAAGGCGATCGTCGCGCCGTTTTTTATCGCCTTCGCTCTGGCCTATCTGTTCGATCCTCTGGTCAGCAAGCTGGAAAAAAGAAAGATACCCCGGCTGGTCAGCGTCTCGATCATCGTCAGCGTCACTCTCGGCTCGTTCGCAGCGGCGGGGTATTTTCTCCTGCCGCGCATCTTTGAAGAACTCGGCCGCCTGCTGATCTTTCTTCTGGGCCTGCCCACCCGCCTGGCGGAGTGGATGCGGGTCGACGGCGCCGAATTTTTCAGCAGCCTGCACATTGATCCGGAACGGCTGGAGGAATTTTTCGAGGTCACCCTGCCGGAGAAATATGATCAGCTGTTCGAGTCGGCGCTGAACATGGTGATGCAATTTCCCAAATA
>JAKJDB010000562.1 GCA_022706175.1 Candidatus Zhuqueibacterota bacterium
TGCCGGTCACCCAACCCTGGTCAGCGGTACACCAAAAGACATCGTTTGCACCAAGCTGCAAAATTTTTTCCGTCGTCATCCTCTGGGTGAGGACGCTGCGGTGCACATGGAGAACGCCCTTTGGCTTGCCGGTGGAACCAGAGGTATAGTGCAGGAATGAAGGCGTTTCAGCTGCCGTGGGTTCAACCACGTACTCGGTGGACGCGCGTTCCGCCAGGCGAGGATAACTGAGAAGGTCACCGGCCGAATCAGCCTCGCTGTCAATGAGGATGATCGTGCGCAGGGCCGGCAGACGATCACGAATCCGTTGGATCTTTTTCAGAAAACTGCGGCGGGTGAACACTATTTTTGCCTGGGAATCGCCCAACCGGTCGAGAAGGCCCTCCTCCCCGAAATTGGCAAACAGCGGTCCAGCGATGGCCTGGATCTTGAGAATCCCGAGCAGGATGAAAAACTGCTCAGGCATTTTAGGCAAAAAGGTGAAAACCACATCCCCGGGTTTGGCGCCAACCTCGATGAGAAGGTTGGCCACGCGGTTGCTCTGCTGTTCAAGATCTGAAAAAGTATAATCGATCTGTTCCATGGCGGCGGAGAGCCAACGCATCGCCACTTTGGAACCCAGCCCGGCCTCGCACTGCTGTCGCGTGCAGAGATGGCCGATGTTGAATTGTTCTCTTTGGATCAGATTGCTCATAGGTTTCCTTCGCCTGCATGTCCGGCAATTGGATCCTGCGAAATGGGAAAGGCCTTACAGCGCTCCTCAGACCCTGCGTATGATTTAAGATACTAAAATTATTGGCAAAAATCAACTCGATATTGAGTTATTTCTTTGTGAATCAATGTGATAGAATTAACAAATGTCAGATACAAGCGCGAATAATCACTGTTATACTGCTCTGAATATCAGCACTAAATTAAATTATTTATAAGATTTTGCTTGTTTCCCTTCGTATGATAATGTAAATTCTTATATTGGGGCAGCATCTTCACATTAAAAACCGATCGATCACTGTTTGAAAAGATAAAACCCGAACGTATTTCAGTGGAAAGGAAACAGGTCGGTCGATCTGCCAAGAAGTGTCGATGTCATAAATCGTTCTTCTTGCATTGGGGAAAATGGAATGTCTAAACACAAAGCGAGGGTTCTGGTACTTGGGCTTGGGGCTAATGGGCTGGGAGTAGTGCGCTCTTTGTATTCATTCCCCGAGTATAAAGTGATCGGTGTCCATTTCGGCAGGGGCGATGTAGGAAGGTTCACCCGCCTGGTGCGTAAAATAGCCTGCACAGAGCCGATAGCGGATGCCAAGGCACTTTCAGAGAAGATACCCGAGTGGTGCCCTGGACCGGTTCCTACAGTGATTATTCCCAGTCGCGATATCGAAGTCAATCTCCTTTCCGAATTGGCCGATGAGCTACCGGCCCATTTTCTTTTTTACCGCAACTCGAACGCCGCTGTCCGGGCGCTGTCCGACAAAAATCTGGTTCAGAAGACGGCCCTGCAAGCGGGATTGGAGATCCCCAAGACCCTGTTTCTCACTGACCCGGAGGATGCCGCACTGGTTGGATTGCGCTATCCGCTCCTGCTCAAACCACTGCGCTCCAATGTCAGCCAAACCCCTTTCAAGAACATCATGGTCCACAACGAGTCCGAACTGCACCGCGTCTTGCAGAAAGAGGAACTGGTCAATCATGTGGTCCTGCAGGAATTCATTCCCGGGGGCGACGATCACGTTTACCATTGCAACCTGCTCATCGATCGCCGGTCGCGAACCATCGGAGTCGTTGAATTGCAGAAAATCCGCCAGTACCTGCCGCTTCGGGGCATGACCTCCTACGGCCGCACCCTGTTAACCCGAGAGCTTTTGCCCATGTGCGAACGGCTGGCGGCGGTGGTTGGCTACAAAGGGTTGATGAACATCGAGTTTAAAAAGGACGATGAAAACGACCGCTGGGTGTTCATCGAGACCAATTTGAGGTTGCCGATTTTCAACTCGGTCTTTGCCAGAGCCGGCGTAAATCTCGCCCATCTCTATGTGCAGAGTCTGCTGGAAGAGCCCCCCTCTTCGCCTGCTTTTGCCTCCAGGACGGCAACCTGGATGCATGAGGAGAATGATCTGGCGAACATTCTGATGCGCCGGGTTGACGCTAAATTTTCTCAATGGTTTTGGCAGTTCATCAGATCAGACTCCTATGCTTATTGGTTCTCTTACGATCCGCTGCCGAGCATATACCTTTGGTGCTGGATGATCTATCGCCAATGTAAGAGGTTGTTTTCCATAGGACACGCTTGAACCAGGCTGCGGGGAATAGTTCGTGGAATCAGCAGGAGAGAGTACGGGGCTATGATGGCGTGGCTGCCCTATGAAGTAAAACAGGGCTTGAAATGGATCTATGGATGTTTGCCGACCCGGCTGCGCTATGGCGGATCCTTTCTGCAGAAATGCCGTCAGGCCGAGGAGCGCGAGAAATGGACGGCGGCACTTTTTACCGCGAACCAGAACGAGCAGCTGCGCTATCTTATGGACCACGCTTATCGCCAGGTCCCGTATTACCGCCTCCTGTTCGACCGCCATGGCATTGATCCAGCCGCCATTCGCAGCGTTGAGGATCTTCAACGCATTCCTCCGCTGAGCAAAGAGGATGTGCGCATCCATTTCTCCGACCTGATCGCGGTAAATGTTCCCCCAAAGGATCGGGTGCTGCTGTCGACCAGCGGGACATCGGGAAGGCCGCTTCGATTTTACTCAGAGCGCAGACACGAAGCCTATCTGGACGGCGATGCCTATCGGTGGCGTCATTTCCGCTGGGGCGGCTGCACGCCCTATGTTCGACGTGCCACGCTGAGCGCGTATCGTATTCCTGCCAAAAGAAACGGGGAACGTCGTCTAACGGTTTATGATCCGGTCAAACGATTGCTGATTCTCTCGGCCTACGATCTCAGCCGCACGGCCATCCATCC
>JAKJDB010000563.1 GCA_022706175.1 Candidatus Zhuqueibacterota bacterium
ACCCGAAGCGGCGGCAAGCCTACCGCGGCGAAATTACCACAGACCATTATGGTCGCGCCATTCCCAAGCACGCCCACGGAACAGCGAACCTCGGACGGTATACATCTTCAACAAAACTGATTCTGGATGCCGTCTCTGACCTGTTCGATCGCATCATTGATGAGAATCTTCTGGTCAGACGGATCAATGTCACGGCAGCACATGTCATAGAAGAAGCCGCCGCACCGAAGCCGGAACCCTACGAGCAGCTCGACCTATTCACCGATTACCACGCGCTTCAGGAAAAGCAGGCCGTGGAAGAAGCGGCGCTTGCGAGGGAGAAGCAGAGGCAGAAGGCTATGCTCTCTATCAAAAAACGGTACGGCAAGAACGCAATTCTCAAAGGTATGAATCTTGAAGAAGGAGCGACCACCATAGAGCGAAACCGCCAGATCGGAGGCCATAAAGAATGAAAAACCCCTATGAAGATATACTCCGTCTGCCGCGTCCTGTTTCCTCCACCCGTCCGCAGATGCCCATCGCGGATCGGGCAGCGCAGTTTTCTCCGTTTGCCGCACTCACCGGGCATGGCGCCGCCATCCGGGAAACGGCGCGGCTGACCGACCGGCGGCGGGAACTCAGTGAGGATGAGAAAACCGCCCTGGGCGATAAGCTGACGATGTTTGCGGAGATAGCCTCCGAGCATCCCGTGGTATCCGTCACCTATTTCCGGGCAGACGAAAAGAAAGACGACGGCAGTTATGTTGCCGCCGCCGACGCCGTCAAAAAAATTGACGAATATGAGCGTGTAATCATATTGATGGATGGGACGAGAATTCCCATCGGAGATATTTCGGAAATTGAAAGCGAACTGTTTGAGAAAATGGATTAAGGGCGCATCGTTAACACGCCTCTGCGCAAAGGCCATGTCGTTTCTACTCCAAAGAGGAATCGGAGATATCAATGACGTGCAGCTCCAAATTTTTTGAGGCGGCCATGCGCATTGTCTGCGCCGTGCCGCTTCGCTCCCGACCGTCGAATACCGCAATCACCCGCTGGCTGTTTTCTACCAAATAGCGGTTTCTCGCAAAAAAGCAATCGGGGCTGTACTCCTGCGCAATAAGTTTCATGCCATTGCACTGTGCAAGCACTTGTTTAAACAGTGGGTTCTTGCTCTTCAGTCTGTTCTTATAAGGGATGACAGCCTCCAGAAAAAGATCGGGATGCGTCTCTTTCTTTTCCGCCACGATAGCGCCAAACTCCAAATCAGAACCATCCGCCATGCCGCATAGGAACATAGTGAACCCGTCCTCAATGGCCTGCTCCACCTCTTTCCGGAGTTGTTCCCGTACATAATCGATCCTCCCCTTGGAAATATCTCTGTGGCCGGTAATGCATATGCTTTTCATGTCGCTCACCTCATAGTAATATTGGAACAATACCAAATATCTGCCGGCATCGGCCAGCGGCTCATTGTGAGAGCATGATGCGCTTGAGTATTGCTCCTGACATTCAGTTTACACAAGTCGCGCATTAGTTGCAAACATTTTTGTTTGCAATTCGTGTTCTTATATTCATCTACTGGAGCAAATATAATTGTAACCAGAGGTGAATACAATGGATGAAAAGTTTGTGGTCACACCCAAGACCGAACGGTCTGTGACGATGACCATTCGCATCGATACCGAATACAATCAAAAGCTAGAAGAAATCGCGCTAAAAAGCGGGCGCTCCCGCAACGAGCTGATTAATATGGCGATTAAGTTTGCCTTTGATCATATCGAGTTTATCGACAGCAGCTCGCAAAAGAAATAACCCGCAAAGGGGAAGGCGGCATAACCGATTCTGATGCAATCGATTATGCCGCTTTTTTTGTCATGCTCAAATAGATTTGATTGCAAAGTTCAGGTCTTCCAGCCGGTCAATAAGCCACTCCGCCAGCTTGGGAATCCCATAGGGGCTGACCACAAACGCGATGATAGCCGTGGTCAACGCTCCGCTCGGCTCTTTCAGCAGAATCAGCGTCAGCAGCGCCAGCGTGAGTAGCAGGGTGGAGATGACTCCCAGCACCGCGCCGGAAAAACCGCAGACAAACCGGCAGACACCCACCACGATGGACAAAACCAGCGTAATGGGAAACAGAATAATCTTAAACAGAATCCGCATGGCAAAGCCTCCTCTCTAATCGTCAGAGGACATGCCGTCCTCCGGCTTTTTCGGCTCCAGAACCCGGATGTCCGGCTCCGGCGAGGAAATATACATTTCCTCGGTATCCTGTTGCGCCTTTTGCAGAATCGCTATTGCCTCGGTCTGTGAACGAAATAACCGCTTATACATCGCCGCGTAATCCGGCATGGTTTATCCCTCCCCGCTCTTAGCGTTGGTTGATGTTACCTTGCTTCGGGAGGAATTGCAAGAGGATGCCACACGTTATTTCGAACTAATTTCAGAGCCTGTTTTGTTGCTTCTGCTTGACCCGGTTTCGTGAGAAACGTATAATAACACTTGCGCCATATATCACAATAACATAGGAGGATTTGGAATGAGCGAAAACAGTAAACCGGCCACCATGCTGGAAGAATACGAGCCGGAGCAGGCCGCCAAGCTCAGATGGACGGAAGCGGTTGACGGCCCGATTTGTGAGCTGTTCAGCGCGCTCAAGCTGGAAAAGCTGTCCGCCGAGGACGGCAACGGAAACAAGGCAAAGCTGAGTGTGACCAAAGATAATGAAATCAAAATTGAGCTGTCGTCCGTAACCATCCGGTGACACAAAGCGCCCGCTGGCTTCGATCAAGCAGCGGGCGCTTTTGCATCTTTCCGTGCTACCCTATTTTGGACAGGGCCGTGAGGATGCCACCGGCGCGCTCCCAAATCTCATCCAGCCGGACGCGCAAGTCATCAATGTCGGCGGCGTAGATACTGCCCGTCTCGTTGGCCTTTTTGGCGTACTGATTCAGATTGTTGGAGCAGTAGCGCA
>JAKJDB010000564.1 GCA_022706175.1 Candidatus Zhuqueibacterota bacterium
TTGGTACTTTTCTTTAGGCATGGCTTTTCTCCTGTCTCGTTTAATATACAAATCCATGCCCTATACTAAAAGTTTTTTATCTGTCTATATTTTACGGAAACAGTACGCCCATCATGGAGCTGTAGTGCCAAGCCGGGCCTTTTCAGCCTCATTGCCTTTTCGAGCCCAATAATACAAAAGCCAATCTACCAAGGGTTTTTTTGATTGTACAAAATGCTCGTACTCTTGAGCCGTGAGGCCGGCCGCCCATGCTGGAAATTTAATTTTCTGTCTGGTTTGACGAAGAAATCGATACCAATCCTCATAGATGACATCATTATTATTCAAACCAAGAATGGCTGTTTTCCAGGCTTCAATAGCATAAGTTGCAGCACTGTCCGGTTGAGCAATCCCTTGAGAATTATTCGTTCCAATCTCTGGAATCTTTCCGACCATCTTGTTAAAAAGAGTTTTTGTTTTGGACGCCGTTTGAACAGAGGGAATTGGGGATGCTTCAGATGTTGTTGTGTCGGTTATTAAAATATCCATTGCGGGTTTTATACTCTGCGCCGCATGGTCCACTACTTTGACTATATCACCCTCTATCGCCACCTTCGGAAAAGTTAAGGGACCGAAAAATCCTTCTGACAGGGTGACTTCGAGGTTCACGATCCCATCTCCATTGGCCTCCGAAACGGTTTTGCTAATCAACTCCATGGCAGAGGGCACCCCACCTAACATAAACAGCCGCACACTTGAGGCGCTCTTGGAGACATGCTCGATCACTTGCACTTTATCCTTGTCGATGGGATTTTCAGGCAGGGCCATTTTTGAATAATAAGCGCAGCCCGATACCAATGTAAAAACCACAGCAATGAGCACACAAACAAGTTGTTTCATAGAACCTCCATTTGCGCTGGTGCGTTGCAGATCGTTTAAGGGAAAGTTTGTGTTCGCGAAAATATCATTGCAAGGGCAGTGAGCAGTCCAATTTTTCATTATCGTTTGTGATTTTCCCCGAGCGCAGATATCTCTGAAAAAATCGAGTGCTGCCAAACATCGGCAGCACCACGATTTGCCGACCCCCAGGCATCCCCTCGCCCGGACCACACCCCAGGCCATGCAATAGCTGGCGGAGGTGACATCGTCGCACGACGATCACATCCGCATCTCCCCGCATGACCAGGGCTCGGGTATGAACCGCATCGCAAGTCGCATACCACCTGTCCTCGTTCGTCATCATCTTTTGCATCGCCAGAATCATCTCCGGCGAATCTTCAAACATGAGCAATTTCATACTGCTTCCACTTAACAGTCATGACAGCACTGTGCTTTTCTCTCAAGCGAATACCATGCCAGAAAACCCTTTAATTTTTTTGAATAAAAACAAATATTTATAAGGAATATCATGCCGGCGCCCTGCGCCCTGTCTTACCAAGGCGACAGGCCGGCTTGGGCAGGTTAGCCGGCAAGTGAATGGAAAAATAAAAGATAGCGGTGTGATATCGATGCGACGGAGGGCGAGGATCAACCATAACAAGGACGGAGCAGCCGGACTTTAGCGGCCGCGCAATCCCAGTTCAGCCAACATGCGGTGCAGACTGGAGCGGGCGATCCCGGACTCACGCGCCGCGGCCGTGATGTTTCCCTGGTGACGCTGCAACAAAACCCGGAGGTATTCAGCCTTGAACTGGGTGATCAGCTCTTCCTTGGCACGCTCGTACGGCCGCTGCAGCAGATCCGCAAACAGGGCTGCACTCGAAGAGGATAGCGGACGCAGATGAATATCGTGCTCCTCGATCAGCGGCCCATGGGCATAGATCATGCTCTGTTCCACCACATTGCGGAGCTCGCGCACATTGCCGGGCCAGTGATAGGCCTCGAGAACGCGCAGCGCGGCAGTGCTAAAACCATGTAGTTGGGCAAAACTTTCTTTTCTGAACTTTTGCAGAAAATAGCCGGCGATCAAGGCGATGTCCTTTCTGCGCGCGCGTAAAGGCGGCAGGTCAATCTGCACTCCCGCCAGCCGGTAATAGAGATCTTGACGGAATCGACCCGCGGTCGCCTCTTCCTCCAGTTTGCGGTTGGTGGCAACGATAATCCGCGCTTTGAGCGGAATAGGTTCTTCGCCGCCGAGGCGATAATACAGCCGCTCTTCCAACACCCGTAACAGTTTGGCCTGGGCTTCCAGCGGTAGATTCGCGATCTCATCGAGAAACAGAGTGCCCTCACCCGCCAACTCAAGCCGGCCGCGGTGACGCCCGGTCGCACCGGTGAACGCGCCGCGTTCATAGCCAAAGAGTTCGCTCTCGAACAGCCCGCTCGGAACGGCGCCGCTGTCCACAGCCACAAACGGCTCACCGGCCCGATCGCTGCGACTGTGAATCTCGTGAGCCACCAATTCCTTGCCGGTCCCCGACTCGCCGTTGATCAGCACCGAGAAGCCGGTTCGCGCCAGCCGGCCGATCTGTTCATAGATATGCTTCATCTCCACTGAATCGCCGATCAACCGGCCGTACCGTTTGCCGTTTTCCTCCAGATAGAACCGTTTCAAAGCCACCTGCTGCAGTTCCCGCTCAATCACGGTGTGCAGGGCGGCCATCTGCGGTTTTTTGGAAGTATAGTACACCGCACCCAGCTTCATCGCCTTCACCGCGGTCTCTGCATCGGCGTGATCGGTGACCATCACCACCGGCAATTCCGGATGACGCTCGCGTAGGTGGCGCAGCGTTTGCAGGCCGTCCCATCCTTCACCCATGCGCAGATCCAGCAGCACGGCATCCGGCTCGTCCTGCTCCAGAGAGCGAACCCCCTCTTGACCGCTGCCAGCATGCCGAACGAGAAATATTTTCTCGCTCAGCAGGCTGAAATCTTGCGCAAACTGTTTGTCATCGTCAATCAACAAAAGCCGCAACCGGTGGCTCATAGGTTATCCTTTTAAGAACGATTTCAAAGCAAGCTCCGTCGCTC
>JAKJDB010000565.1 GCA_022706175.1 Candidatus Zhuqueibacterota bacterium
GCAGCCTTTTGCCGGGCAAGGCGGCCCAGGGCGGCTGGTTTCGTTGCAGTGATTTGGCTTTTAGTTGCTCCGAAGGCATTCAATAACGTTTCGACCATGAGCCAGTTTCCGCTGGCCAGCAGGTGCACGCCGTCGCTGGTCAGCACGCCGCTCTTGGCCATGCCCGGCTTTTGCAGGGGGGACAAGACCTGGTGAAAGGCACGATTCATATCAACCAGCACACACTGGTTTTCCGCCGCCAGATCACGCAACACGTTGTTGTAGAAAACAAGCTGGACGTTTTCTGTTGAGGAAAGATCCTCCTTCACCACAGTGGTGGTGAACAACGCCACCTGGCTGCCGTTGGCTTTGATCCGATGAATGAGCTCTTCCACTTTGGCCCTGAAGGTCGCGACCGGCAAGCCTGGATCGCCGGACTGAGCCAGAGCCCCGTTAACGGCTAGACAAACGTCGTTGACTCCGACGCTGATCGTAACCCAGTCGGGTTTGAAGCGCAGCACATCGCGCTCCAGTCGTTCGAGCATATCGATGCAGGTGTCGCCGCCTTTGCCGGCGTTGGCTACATAAAAGGTCTTGTCCGGATAGAGTTGCTCCAGAAGCACCCGTGTCAGATTCACATAGCCGTCCGGATCTTCGCCTTCGGTGATGCTGTCGCCCAGCATAATGATCTGCTGTTGATCGTTAAGCAGGGATTGGCTGCTGCAGATGCTGAGCAAGCCGAGCAGCAGGAGAGCGAGCATCGCATTGCGGTGTTTCATGAAGTATGCTCCTGAAAGGGGATCTGCAATTTCTCTTTCATGGCCGCAGGGATTTCAGCGATGTAGACATGTGGCACGCCGGTGCGCGTGGAATTAAACAGCACATATGTGGCGCCCGGGCTCACTGAAGGATGCGGATGGGTCCATTGGGCGTGGCCGTTATCGCTGTTGGAACGGGCCAATCGGCAAACCCGGCCGGTGGCGACGCACAAGAGGTGCAGACCGTCGTCCGGATTGCTCGAGTCAGAGACAATCCACTGGCCGGCAGGGTCGCAGCCCGGGTGCCAGAAATTGGGCGGTCCGGCTGCCAACAAGGCGGGCTTGCTGTCGCCCGGCGCGGCCACCAAAACGGCGCGGGTCGCTTCGCGCAAGGCGGAGTAAAGTTTGCCGCTGGGCCCTAGCCACGCCTCATGGCCGTTCTCATCGCGAATCGGAAAGGCGAGCTCTTCGCGGCCCTCCTCATCGATGGCGAACAGGTTGTAGCCCTGGCTGTTTTTTTCGCCGATGTAATGAAACAGCCGGCCCTGGCCCGGTTCGATCTGCAGATGCGATATGAAATTGAAAGCTTTGGGTATGATGTGAACACGGCGGGTGTGAGTGTCCAGCCATCCGATTCCCGGCTTTCCGTCCTTGCGTTGAATATCGAAACAGTAACGGCGGCCATCGTCGGTAAAGCTGCCAATGCCGCCGATTGCAAGGCCCTCTTTCAGTTGGGCGATTTGACTTTCCTTTAAGGATAGCAGGTCCAGCGTGTAAATGGCGTCGCCGCTGGTGAAATAGACCAGCCCGCCGTCCGGACAAAGCGCAACATTGCTAAGAGATTTCCCATCGGTCATCTGCACCATATCGGTTCCATCCACCTTCATGCGATAGAGATCGAACAGGCCGCCCCGCTTGGGCTGGGTCATGGACCAAAACAAAAAGATAGAGGCATCCGGAGTCCAGCAGCGGCTATGAAAGTAGAGGTTCATGTGTACGGTTGGAAAGGAGGTGGCCTGCATGATGCGCACGCCTGTCTCCGGATCGTTGAAAAAGCGCCGCTCGCAGCCGTGGTTTTTGGCCCACCCGGGCATAGCAGCGAACAGGGTGGAGAGAGCAGAGGATTTCAAGAAATCTCTGCGGGAGGTTTGGATTTTCATGACAGCCTCCATATTTGTTGGTTTTTGTTGATCCATGTCTTGGCGTTCATGTTCGGCCTGCTGGTTCAGGGCTTTGTCAACCAGCCGGCTATGCCAGAATGAATGATGGGGGTGATTATTTTTTTGTCAGAATTCGATAGCTATGGGAAATCCTGATCGAATCACCCGGCGCCAAATAGCTTTCCCGAGAAACCAGTTCGGAGAAAAACCGTTCTCTGGCCGGCAGCCAGTCGATCAGGCATTCTTCCACTTCAGCTGGATTGAATCGTTGCTCCAGCCGTAGCCCCAGTTTGTTGTTTTCCGCCGTGATCACGCCATTGGGCCTGTCCGCCTTGGTCAATTGCAGATGATCGCGGAGTTGATTTTTTTGTACCGTCAGTTTAAACGCACGTTCCTCGCCGGTGAGGGAGACAAAGGAAAGCTCCACCTGGTCTGCGGGACCCATTTGGAAAATCGGATGCACGCGCAGGCAGCCGTTTTTCCGCTCGCCTCCCGGGTTGATCAGCCGTGAGCGAATGGTGAATTCCGTCGCGAGGTCGTCGAGTGTGATGGTTCGCTCCAGATCCAGGCCATTGGCCAGGGTGACCCATAGCTGCACTTGTTTGGCCAATGCTTGGACTTTAAATTGGTAGTCCTCATGCCAGCCGTCAGTGCGGCCGCCGCGCCGGCTGTACTCCTCATAGCCGCCGGACCAGGGATATTCCCGGCCATCGGGCTGGGCCGGCAGCAGCAGCTCCCTTTGCAGCCGTTTGGAATAAAGGCTGACGATGCGGCCGCCCAGTCCCGGCACGACATCCAGACGCAGGTCATTGTTTTCCAGCCGGACCGCCGGCCACTGTTTCTGCCAGAATTTCTGCTGCTCTAAATGCCAGGCCGGCGTCCGATTTTCAAACTCGCACAACACGGTGATGTTGTTCTTTTGTGCAACCCGGTTAAATTGCTCCGCCAGTTGCAGCGCGCCGGGCACTGGTTGCGCTGCATAGACACCATTATGATAGTGATAGAGCGGCTTGGACCATTCCAATTCGACGTGTTGAATGGGCAGGCGGG
>JAKJDB010000566.1 GCA_022706175.1 Candidatus Zhuqueibacterota bacterium
GGGGCCGTGGCCCTTTGCCAGCCTGTTCATCGCCCGCGCCTATTTCGAACACGGACAAGATGATAAAGTCTGGCGCGTATTGAATTGGCTGAACAGCCTGACCGGCGCGGTTTCAGGCAGCTGGTTTGAATTCTATGGACCCAGACCCTGGTGCCCCCCTTGTCCGCAGGTCGGGATCACCCCTTGGACCTGGGCGGAAATTTTACTGTTTTTTGTTCATCATCTTCTAGGCGTTCGGCCTGAGGAGAACCAGGTACGGCTTCGACCGCGTTTGCTGTCCAACACCGAACGCATGACTGCCGACCTGACGCTGCAGGGGTGCCGGATCCATCTAGTCGTTCAGCGCGCGCCCGCCGACGCGCCACCCTCCTGCCTGGTGGACGGCCAAGCGGTCCCCTATCAGGTGGACCAGGGGGCAATGGTTACGCTGAAAAATTTCAGTTCCCGCACAATAGAAATCCATCAATAGCGAAAAGGAGTGGTCATGAACATTTTGGGCCTGCATATTGCAGATTTTTCCATCGTGATCGTCTACATTTTAGCCATGCTCTACCTCGGTATCCGCGCCCAGCGCAAGACCAAAAACACCACTGATTTTTTTATGGCGGGTCGCAGTCTGGGAAAATTTTACCAGTTCTTTTTAAATTTCGGCAATTCCACCCATGCGGATCAAGCGGCCGCGGTGTCCCGTGAAATCTATCGCCAGGGCATCGGCGGCATGTGGATTCAATACCTGGTGCTCTTCCTTACCCCCTTCTATTGGTTCACCGCCCTGTTGTTTCGCCGTTCACGCGTCATCACCTTGGGCGATTTCTACTCTGAGCGTTATCAGAGCCGCGGACTGGGCGCCGCGTTTGCCGCGTTCACGCTGGTGATGGCGGTGATCGGCGGCGCTGCCGCTTACATGGTCGCCGGAAAAACCATGATGGCGCTGACGCCGAAGCCTCCCTCCGCCTATACGATCCAGGAGAAACAGGCGATTGAATATTTTCATGAGTACATGGATTTGCGACAAAAGGTGGAAAAATCTTTGCCCATGTCCGACGCGGAAAAAGCCCGCTATGAGATTCTCAACGATATGAATAAGCGGGATGAGCTCAAATCCATGGTCTCTTACACCGATCCTGTCACCTTTTATTTTATCTTTACCGCCCTGGTCGGCGTATACACGATGCTGGGAGGTCTGATCGCCGCGGCCTTCACCGATGCGGTTCAAGGAGTGCTGATCATCGTCTTTTCGGTCATGCTCATTCCGTTGGGCCTGTCGCGCATCGGCGGATTCTCCGGATTGCATGCCTCTGTGCCTGATTACATGTTCAACATTTTTGGCTCCGTCAAGGTGGGTGAATACGCCTGGTACACGATTTTTGCCATGGTGCTGGCCAACCTGGTCTCTATCATCGCCTCCGCACCCCTGCTCGCTACCGCCGGATCGGCCAAGGATGAATGGACCGCCCGCTTCGGCATTCTCAGCGGCATGTTCTTCAAACGCTTTCTCATGCTTTTCTGGGCGCTTACCGGGCTGGTGGCCATCGCTCTGTATGCGGGCAAGCTCCACGATCCGGATCTCATCTGGGGAGTGATGAGCCGCGACCTACTGGTGCCCGGCGCGTTGGGCTTGATGCTGGCCGGCATTTTGGCGGCCAATATGTCGTCTCTCAACTCTGGCTCTGTGACCAATTCTGCGCTGTTCATCCGCAATCTGTATGCGCCGTTGGTGCCTAATAAGAGCGAGAAACACTACCTTAACATGGGTCGGATCGCCATTCTCATCACCCTGGTGGGCGGCATCTGGGTGGCCACTTTTGTCGGCAACTTGCTGGATCTGTTCAAGTATTTCATCTCCATGCCGGCGATCTTTGGCGCCTCCATCTGGCTGGGCTTTCTCTGGCGCCGCGTGACCCGTTGGGCGGTGATCCTCCAGGTCATCATCTGCTCGCTGATCTATGCGGTCCTCCCCAATATCTTTCAATCGCTCGAGGTGACCAACACCCATCCGAATCTCATTCGCGAGACCAACGGCAGGTATGTCACTATTGAAACCAAAGCATTAAAAGAAGATGTCGAGTCCGGCGCGGCAAAAATGGTTGGAGAAAAGATTAATAAACAGCAGTATCTCGAGCCCACCGGCATCTTTTTCGAAAAAGTGGCTCGGCAAAACCCCAACGATCCCAACTCTCCGCGCATCGGACTCGGACGGTTTCATGCCGAGATCTGGGTGCTGAGCTGGTTCGGTCTGGATTTCAGCAATGCCACCAAAGCACAGCTGGTCGCTTACCGGTTTTTGTTCGATGCCCTGTTCCCATTTGTGCTGCTGTTCCTGCTTAGTTATGTGACCAAAAGGAACGACAAGCAGGCCTTGGACTATTTCTTCGCCAAGCTGCACACGCCGGTGCAAAAGACGCCCGAGCTGGAAGAAAAGCTCATTGCCGAGGGGACGCAGCATCCGGAAAAATTTGAAAAAGACAAGATTTGGAAAGGCTCCAACTGGGAGATTCTCAAGCCCGGAATGAATGACTTTTGGGGATTTACCGTCAGCTGTCTGTTTGTAGTTGTGATTCTTTTCCTGTTGTGGTTGATGGTCAACATCAAGTAGAAATAAAAAATGCCCTGAGCTTGGTTGAGAAAACGTAAGCTCAGGGCCTTTCTTTTCAGGGTTGTGCCATGAACGTTGGCGGACCTGTCCGTCTGTAGCGGATCAGTCCACTGTTCACCTTCTATTTATACAGAGCCCCGGGGGAAATGGGTATAGGCCTGCAGATCGATCTCCAGGCCTTTTTTGCTCCAGGGGATACAACGCTCCGAGGGCAACAGCGCTTTCTCATAGCAGTTCTGCAGAATCCGGTCCAATCCCTGGACCCAGGTCAACCGGCTACCTTCCTCCCCGCTGATCGTCACCAGCATTTTGGGAAACTCGGCGATCTCAGGCATGGATTCCTGCGC
>JAKJDB010000567.1 GCA_022706175.1 Candidatus Zhuqueibacterota bacterium
TTGATGCAGTGAGTCTTTGCCGGTTGCCAGCAGCGCATTTTTTGCCGCGTCGCCGGTTTTACCCTGAAATTGCAGGGAGCCGTTTTTCCACTGCCGGCCGAGATCAACAGCCTGTTTGCGGCTGATGGCGCCGACCGCATCAAAGAGCACGATGCGCACGTTTTGGCCAAAGGGGATGTCATACGGGCCGAAGGCGATCAGAGTTTCCGGGCGCTGTACCTGCGCATCCCAGGGAGAGGCGACACCCAGGACGTCCGAGCCCTGGCTCTGTATGTTGCTGCTCAGATCATAGTACAGAGTCTGATCCTGGTCGCCCTTGGTGTGGGAGTGCACCTGCTGACGCGGCCAAAAATTGACCGTTGTCGGCTGGGAGCGGTTGTCCAGTTCATTGCTCACATCCGTGTCCGCATGCAGCACGCCGTAGGAGACATATTGGGGTGAGAGCCATTCGCCGTTGATCTCCGACGGATCGCCGGTGTCGTCAAACGTTTTGCGGAAATTATCGCCGTCATAGACGTACCAGAATCCACGCAAGGTATCGCCCGGCTGGTTGCCGTAATAGTGGCACCAATCGTCGTGTTCGCCGCCCATCTGTTCGTGGCCATAGTCGCCGCAGGGGATAAAGTCGCGCCAGAAGCCAAAATAGACGCCCTGCAGGTTCTGGTTGGGCAACTCGATGGTGGTGGTTTTAGCATCCACATTGCCGGTGTTCTTGAAAATGAACTCCTGGATGATATAGGAGCCATGCTGAGGGTTGGCGAACGCCCAGCTGTTGCGGGTGACCTCCACACCGACATCCGTAGTCCAGACCGTGGTGATCATCTCGTCGCTGAGCAGGTCTGCTTTGTATGTGCTGCTCGTGCGATTGTCGAGAATGCGCTGTTCGCGGCTCTCGTTGACATCCACCAACGGCAGGCGCTGCCGCACCCATTTCCGGTTGCTGATGTTTTTGAGAATATCCTGGGCGTCGTAGTTGAGAAAGCCGCCTTCGGACACATAAAAAGTTTTAAACTGTTTGAATTTATCGGTCCAATCCCTTACACCGATCCACACGCCGGTGTTGTCGCAGTTTTTGCGCGTTTGCCCCCAGAAATCGCCGCCTGGATAGGTCATCAGATCGGCGATCGGCGCATAGTTGGGGCGGCTGCCGACCGGAAACAGGCTCAGCCACAGCTCGCCGATCTCATGGCTTTTCCATTGCGCTCCACTGCTCGTCGCCAGGGTCAGCATCATCAGGACGATCAACGGAACTATTTGAATTTTTTTAAGCATGAATGGCCTCCACGACCGTTGATTCGGTTGGTCCTATCGGGCTTGGTCTTACAGATGGATCCGGACGCCGAGAACGATCTCTTTCAAAGTCGCCCAGTAGACGTTGTCGCTCTCGGTGCGCAGAATCATGGCATCGGACACTTGGTCCGTGCCCACCTCATTGATCCTGCCGGAGGCGTACAGGTCGTCGTAATAGTCCTCGCCGGCTGTGCCGCCGGGCGGGTTGCGGAATTTAGTATGTAAAATATTGCTGATGTCCATGTAGGTTTCGACGCTCATTCTCCCCGGCGTGAACATGCGGGACAGGCGGAGGTTGGCCCAGTATCGGTCGAGTTCGTGAAAATAGAGGTCCGGATGCAGATCGCGGAAACTGGAGCGGGGATGCTGCAACCGGGCGCCGGATTGATAGTAGACCTGAAAGCTCAAATTGGTGTTCTGCAAAACCGGATAGCCGCCAAGCCTGGGACCCCAGTCTCGCGGTGAGGAGAAGGTGATGACGCCGCGGGCGTCAGGCTGGATGTTGATGATGTTTGAGCGCGGCACGCCCCAGAGCACGCCATTGCGGCCGATCATGGGATCGTCGGTGACGATGGGGATCTGGCTCAGGTTGGGGATCTCTAGATTGGCCTCGGACTTTTTAATGTAGTTGTAGTTCAGCCAGCCGGTGATGAAACGGCCGGCGGTTTTGCGCAGTTCAATCTCCACCCCGCGGATTTCTGCATAGTTGTTGTGCGCCGGCCATTCGATCACCAAGCTTTGATCCGAATGGGCGTAGACCATGCCGCTGGCGACGTCGAAATAGTCTTTGTAAAAGGCGCCGACATGCAGCTGAAAGAAATCGCTGATGCCCATGTCGTAGCCGAGCTCATAGGCGATGGTTTTTTCCAGCGGAAGATTCGAGTCGCTGATCCATTGCATGCGCGGCATCGCGCCGTCCACCTCGGTGCGGAACAGCCCCATGGTCGGAGGCGTCTGGACAAAGTGGCCAAAGTTGAAATAGATCTTGCTGCGCACCGACAGGGGGTGGGAGATGCCGATGCGCGGGCTGAAATAATACTTGGGTTTGGCCCGGGTGGTGGGATAAGTGCCGGAAGTAAAGGCCTCCCAGATGTCCCGGTTGGTGTCATAGGTCAGCGCCTGGTGGATATCGGCGACATCCGTGTTGGTGTTGAAATAGTCGAAGCGGAGACCGAGGTTGGCGACCATGCCTTGGAATTCGATCTTGTCCTGAGCATAGAGTCCCAGTTCAAACGGTTTGGCTTTAAAACGACGCAGAAACTCTTGGGTGGGATCCTCATTGTGCCAATGCACGCGATTCTCGCGCAGAATGTCATAGTTGAACTCAAAGCCGGTCTTGAATTCATGGGCCGGATGAAATTGATAGGTCAACGCTCCGTTCAACGACGTGCGGCGGTTGTAGGAATCATCCCAGGTATAGCCGCCGCCGTACAGACGATAGCCCGAAGCCACGTCCACCACGCCTTTGTCCTTGGGGATCCATCCCGATTGCGGGTCGTAATAAAGCCGGCCGTGAAAATAGCGGCCGTCGGAGGCTTTGGCCGTGTCGCCCCGGCCCATATGCCATTTGACATAAAAATGGCTCAGGTTCACCTCATAATACATTTTAGAGTTCAGGGCATGGGTCAGCTTGGCGCCGGCCAGGGTGG
>JAKJDB010000024.1 GCA_022706175.1 Candidatus Zhuqueibacterota bacterium
TTGCACCCGGTCGTGCGTGGACAATGCGATGCGAACGCTTTTCGCTTTACTTTCGCTCAGGTCTTCTGCTCCTTTTTTTTCGCCGCAGGAAACAAAATGTTGTTCAGGATCAGCCGGTACCCCGGAGAGTTTTTGTGCAACGCCAGTTGCGTGGGCGGGTCGTTGACAAAATGCTGGTAGTCCTCCGGGTCGTGGCCGCCGTAAAAAGTAAAGGTCCCCCGCCCCCAGTTGCCGTGCAGATATTTAACCTGATCCGTGCCCACCGCTTCGCCCAACAGCACGACTGTTTTTTTAATCCGGGAGCGATGATAGCCTGTCGTCTGTCCCATAAATCCCTTGATCGCAGACACATGATTCTGTGTCAGCATGGTCGGAACCGGATCGTATTTGGCGGAAAACTCGAACAGAGTAAAATAATCCGCCTCCGCGCCGCGCAAAACCGGCGCATGACTCGGGGGAATGTCGATATCAGAATACTCGTACACCAAAGGATTGAATTCCAAATGAAAATCGGTAAACGCAAAAGTCTGGCTGAAATCGAGTTTGGCCTGCGCCGCGGGGTCCACACCATCGCCGTCGAACACCGCGTCCACGATGTCCACCGAACCGGCGGCCAGGGCGATGTCATACGTGTCTGTAGCTGAACACATGGCAAAGAGAAATCCGCCGCCGGCGACATACTCTTTGATCGTCTGCGCCACCGCACGCTTGAGCAGCGACACCTTGCCATAACCCAACCGTTTCGCCGCCGCCTCGTTCTTGCGCACTTCATCCTGATACCACTCGGCGTTGCGATAATTGGCGTAAAATTTACCATACTGACCGGTAAAATCTTCATGATGCAGATGCAACCAGTCGAATTTCTCCAGAGAATGGTTCAGTACCTCTTCGTCCCAAACGGTTTCATAGGGGATCTCGGCGTAATCCAGCGCCAGCAGCACCGCATCGTCCCAGGCCTGTTTGTTCGGCGGCGCATAGATGGCGATGTTCGGCGCTTTTTCCAGCAACATCACATCCATATTCTCCCGCTCGATGACGCTGTATATCTGCGCGGCCTCTGCGCCGTTGACCGGAACAAAGGAGACGCCGCGAACGCGCAGCTCGCGTTCCAGCGCCGGAGAATAATCGGTCATGAACGCGCCCCCGCTGTAATTCAACAGCCATTCGACGTTGATGCCGTTTTTCAACACCCAGTAAGCCACGCCATAGGCTTTGAGATGATCGGTCTGGCGCAGATCCATGGGAATGAGTACTTTCTGGCCGAAGGCAACACTGCTGAGCAGCAACCAGCCGGCCAACCACCCTGCTTTCAAAAAACGCTCCTTTGGTTCAACTGCTTGTCCAACAGACGAACGCGACGCCGCGCTTCTTCAATATAAATACTCTGAGGATATTTTTCCAATAAAGTTTCATATTTTTTCCGCGCCTCCTCGGGAAGAGAAAGGTCCGTTTCATACAATCCGGCCAGCGCCATCAACACACGATCCGGCGTTCGGCAGCGATCGTCCTGCAACAGCGCCTCACAGACCGGAACCGCCGCGTTCGCGCGGCCGGAAAGCCGATAGGCTTCAACCAGAGTAAACCGGGCCTCCGTCGCGGTGCTGCCGTCCACCGAAAGCAGACGCTCCACCGCACGATCGTACTTGCGTTGCACCAGGTCCAGACGGCCGGCGCCCAACTTTTGCAGACCGATGGAATCCGCGCGATTCTCCGTCAGCAACCAGTACAACTCGAGCGCATCGTTTTCCACCCGGCTGGGTGCGGAGCCGGACTTGAGCGCTAACAGCTCCTTCAGCCGCTGTTCGGCAGAGCTCAACTTGCCGGTATAAAAATCAAGCATAGCGAGCGCCAACCGCGCCTGACGATGCGCTTCCACCGTTGCCGGAACCTCGCGGACGACTCTGGAAAAATAGGCTTCAGCAGCGGTCAGGCTGTCCGCAGCCATAGCGACTTCGCCCAACCGGTAGGTGCATAGCGCCCGGTATGCGCCGGACTGAGGCAATGCCCGCTCATAACCGGCCCGGGCAGCCGGCAGGTCGTGCAGCCGGCGGAATTGAATGTCTGCGATGCGCAGCAACGCGGTGATCGTGTGCTGCGATTTCTCATGCCGGCCGGTGAATTTCTCATAGACGGCAATGGCAGCGGCATACTCTTTTTGCCTCTCATAAATCTCACCAAGCGCCAGTTCCGCATCCCGGCTGTAGGGGCTGTCGCTGTAACGCTGCAGCAACAGGTTGAAGGCTTGCTTGGCCGGCACAAAGGCGCTGTCTTGCATGGCTGTGGCGCCTAAAAGATGCAGATAATAGCCGGGCGGATGGCGGCGTGCCGAGTCCTGTCCGCTGGTCTCCAATGCTGAATATTGCTTCAGCGCTTCGTCATACCTGCCGGCCTGGATCATAAGCGCACCGAGGATTTGCCGGGCGATGGCCGCCTCTTCAGGCGTGCGCTTGATCTGCTCGGTCAGCACACGCACCATGGGCGGCAGCGCAGCCGGCTCCTCTGCCGCCTGATTTAAAAACTGACTCTGAATACGGGCAGCCTGTTCCGGAAACGCCGTCAGATACGCGCCAAGCTCGCGGGCGCTAAGTTCATACTCCCCTTGCCGATGTGCAACACGACTGATCTCCTCAGCATGACGGACCGGCGATTTGAACCTCCGCCGTGCCAACTCGTACACTTGCCTCGCTTCATCCAACAAACCGTAGCGTTCCAGGGTCGCGCCGATCAAGAGATACACCTGCTCGCTCTGGGGATTGCTTTCCACCAGATTCATCCAGCGCTGTACCGCCTCCTTGCGCTGGCCCTGCAAAAAGGCGATCTCTGCCAAGTCCGCTTCAAGTTCCATTCGGCGAAAAATGGTCTGCAGCTGCAGAATGAGCTGTTCCAGCCGGGCATATTGCTGCAGCTGCAGCAAACAGCGCTTGGCGCCGCTGTAGGCCACCTGATCCGCCGGCGTCGCTTCGGTCAAACGGACATAAATCTCGGCCGCCAGATCATAGCGGCGCAAAGACTCGTACTCCGCCGCCCGCGCCAGCATCTGCCGTGTCTGTTGAGGGCTGGACGTCTGCGCCTGCAGAACAGCCGCCAGCGCTAACACCAACAGCCCGTTAACGGCGGGGTTGCGCTTTTTCAAACAAGGCCTCATAATACTGCTTGATGAGCTCCAGATAATCGCGGCTGTATCCCTCCTTTTTCGCCCGGAGAAAATCCTGTTGCCACTTTTGCTTGCGGTCGCCCAAATCCGCCGGCAGTTCACCGGGGCTGATCGTCGAATAGGATCGGCCGGTCTCCGCGCGCCGGTCTTTGCTGTACTCCCGTTCACGCAGGGATTTTTGCGAATCCAGCATACGGGATAAAATCTGTTCCTGCCGCTGAATGGTGTTGCGTGTGACCTGGCGGCCGAGATCCTGCTCCACCTGTTTCATATCTTCGATCATTTTCTCCAGCCGGCCTCCGGGGCCGGCTAGGTTTCCGGACTCCTGAGCCAATTGCTCAAGCGACTTGCGCAGCTGCGCCTGCTCGGCAGCCAACCTGGCCATTGCCTCCTGCTGCCCACTGCCCATAGCGCCGTCCATGCCCAGCGACAGAGTCTGCTGATTGATGCCTTGCTGCCCTTTGGCTAAGGCTTGCATGCGCTGAATATACTGCTCCATGCTCATCCCTCCGCTGCCGCCCTGCATCATGGCTTGCATGGCAGAATGCATCTGTTTGGCCGCGCGATTGAGCTGGGCCATAGCCTGGCCCTGCCGTCCGGCGGCGGCAGCGTGATTGCGAGACTCCAACGCCTCCAGTGATTGGGCCATGCTCTGCGCCGCCTGACCCAAAGCCCCGCCGATCTGCGGATCGATCTGCAAACTTTGTTTGGACGCGTCGAAAATCTGATCCATCACCCGGTTCAGCGCAGACGAGACATTCTGCTGCTCCTCGGCGATATCGCGGATGTCGTGGGTCGAAGATTGAGTGGATTCGCTGCGGTTGAGCAGAGCTTCCTGCTTTTGCGACAGCGACAATAGATCTTTCATGCCGCGCTGCAAAGCCTGCATGGCGCGCTGCTGCTGAGCGCCGGATAGTTTGTCCTTCGCCAGTTGCAGCTCTTGGGCGGCTGCGTTCAGTTCCTTTTGAATAGGCTCGGACAATGCCGCCAAACCTTCGGCTGCGCCGCTCTGCAAGCGCTCCTGCAGCTCCTGCATCCGCTCCTGCAGCTCCTTGGATCCGAGCCGGTCTTGCGCCTGCTGCACCTCCTCCTGCGGCATGCCCGGTTCGTTCGCCATCTCCCGATGGACGGCATCGAGCATTTTCTCCAAATCCGCCACATGGTCGCGCAAGTCCTTCTGCCGCTGCTGAGAGCCGGACTGCTCCGGCTTGTCACTGATCTGCTTTTGTTCTTCCGCCAGCTTTTGCGCCGTGCGCACCGCCTGATCCAGCTGCTGCTCCATTTTAAATCGTTTTAGCAATGAGATGGCGCGGTCGAGATTCTGGTTCATGTCCTCAGCCGACTGACGGTATTGTTCCAGCGCTGTGTTGATCCGTTGTGGATCGAGCTTTTGCATCGCCTCCGCCAGCTCTTGCATCGCCTTTTGCAGCTCCGGCGTCATGATCTCACGGAACAGCTGCTGCAGATCCTCATATTTTTTCAGCGTCTCCAAGGAAGCCAGCGAATGTTTTTCCATTTTTTCAAGCATTTGATCCAAGGACTCGGACAGATGTTGCAAATCCTGTTTGATCTGCTCCTGCTGGCTGCCGGCGTCATCGAGCTGCTGCTTGCGGCGCCAATCGATCTGCGGATCGCGTTGCAGTTCCCGCTGCATCTCCTCGACATCCCTTTTCAGCTCCTGACTCCGTTCATAGATCGCTTCCATTTGCGCAATCGCGTCCGTCTGGCTGGACGCCAGATCTTCATACATCTCGTACAACGAAGGAAACCGTGCGCGATAATAGGGCGTGATGGCTGCCTTGGGGCCGTTGACCTGATCATTGTCAAAAACCTGAACCGCGTAAAGCACGCTTTCGTTGGGCAGCAGCGGCGAGGAAGAAAGATCCCAGGAAAAGTCCAGCCGGCTGTGGTCCGCGACGGTCAGCGGCAACCGTTCACGGACAAACCGCGAGCTGTCGATCTCCGTCTCCCCGGCCGCTGAAACGTAATAGAGCAGATACATGGCGGACAATCCATAGTCGTCCTGGGCCTCAATCGCCAGCGGCAACTGCATATCTTCCCCAAAATCCACATCGCGGCCGGGCGCCAGCAAGCGGACAAAAGGAGGTTGATCCGGCAACACGCGCAGATGATACTCGATCTGCGGAGCAGCCGGCCAGCCGCGCTGGTCCGACAGATAAAACCGGTATTGATCGTCTGCCTGCAGCACAAAGGAGGCCTGCAAATGCCGGCCGGAAATCTCCATCGGCAACGAGCGGGCAGAAGCAAACTCCACTCGGGCGGTATCCACCAGACCGTTGGTCTCGGCCTGAATCTGTATGCGTGTTCCCGCCAAGGCCGATACATCGCCGCTGTTCTCCGGCAGCACCACCGATTCCTGGCGGGAATAGGCCGGCGGAATCAGCTTGACCTGCAGGGTGCGGATCATCACCCACTCTGCCACAGACACTCGATACCAGCGGCTTTGTATTCTGCCGCTGTGAATGCGGTAGAGAAACGAATCGTGCACCGCAGTGAATCGATACTGCAGCGTGTCGAACACGCCTTTCTGCAGCTCGGCGTTCTCCAAACGGCCATCCCTGCGAACCTGCAAGTGCGGCTTTCTGAGCCAGGACGAAGAGGATACCACGCGCACAAGCAGATCCTGACCCTTGATCACAGTGACATCCCCAGGCAGAACGGAATAGGGCAGGGCCGCGGTCTGATAAAAATCGCGCTGCGGTGAAAACAGCCGCACCGTGCCGCGCGTCAGGGTTTGTCCCAGCAGCAAGCCCAGCAGCAGAGAAACGCCGACGCTCTGCCCCAACCGCAGATAATGTCTTCGCTCCTGAGGATTGCGGCCGCAGGTGGAGAAATCATAACCTTCGAGCTGCACCGCCACCTCGATAAACGCAGCCTGAATCAGATCCGGAGAATAAGCTTCCTGATTGTGGTCCAGTTTGTCCAGCAGCTGCAGGGCGTTGGCCAGACGATCGTGCACCGACGCAAAGTGAGAACCAACCTCCAGCGCCACCTGGTTGAGAGACGGTGTGTTGGGCCGAAAAGCTGTCTGGTAAAACGCACCACCGGCCGTGACCAGCAGCCGGGTCAGAGACCCCAAGGTTGCGCTGAGTAGAAAGGTCCAGCGGAGCCAGGAGGGCAACAGCAAGGCGCCGTTGAGGGCCAACAGCGCCAGCCAGATCGGCGCCAACGGGATCAAGCCCTGCGCCAGCGCAGCGCCCAGGCGCCGCCGCTTTTGCTGTCGGCGGTAGGCCTTCAGTTTGGCGACAAAATTTTTTTCGTTTTCATTGTTCACGTTATTGGGTCAAGGCATGGTATAAAATATTTACACCCATTTGCAGGGCCTGCTCCCTCACCTCGGGCGGATCCTTGTGCACCTCCGCGTCTGCCCATCCATCAGAGATGTTGGCGTTATAAGAGTAAAAAACCACCAGCCTTCCGGAATGAAAATATCCCCAGGCCTCGGGCGCGCCGCCATCGTGTTCGTGGGTCTTGGGCAATCCTTTGGCAAAAGAATAGAAGGTGTGAAAAATCGGATGTGAAAATGGAATGGGGAGCAACTCCTTATCCGGGAACACCTTCTTCATCTCGCGGCGAAAGTGCTCATTCATACCATAATCATCGTCCGCAAACAGAAAGCCGCCGCCCTCCAGATATTGCCGCAAACGGGCGGCCTCCCGGTCGGTAAAAAAGATACGCCCGTGGCCGGTCATGAACAGCACGGGATAAACAAATAAATTCTCATCCAGAAGCGAAACGCGTCCCTCCTGCTCTGCGCAACGCAGGCCGGTGGCGGCCTGGAAATAGTTCAGCAGATTGGGGATCATCGAGGCGTCGTTGTACCAGTCGCCGCCGCCGCCGTACTTTAAACGGGCGACCGTGAACGCCTCGGAGTCCGCCGCCGTCTGCGTCCAGCCGATGGCGACACACGACAACAGGACGCTGAACCATACAATCGATGTGTTTTTCATATCTCTACAAAACAACAAGTCGGCCTGATGCAGAGCCGACTTGTCCGGTTAGGGAAAAATCCTATAATCTGTTGTCGCTGCATCGGGACCAAGGCCCTCTGCCCCGGCCGCGTGAATGGCTGCGTTACAGATAACTCTTGTCCTTAATATCGACGAACACCGTCTCTCGAATGTCTCGGAGCCAGGATTCGAACAGCTTTTGCTTTTTATGCTCCAGCGCGATCTGCTGGATCCGATCAAAATCTTTTTCCAGCGACAATTCGCGTGCCGGTTCCCGGTGGTTGACGCGAATAATATGAAAACCGTATTGCGTCCGCACTGGATCGGAATAGGCGCTGTCGGCGACCCCTCGGATGGCAAAAACAAACTCTTTGGCCCGCTCCCGCAACTGATCGACTTCAAACACCCCCAGATGCCCTTTCAGTTCCCGGCTGGAGCTGTCCTCCGAGTATTTGGCCACCATCTCTTCAAAAGAGGCGCCGGCCTGCAACCGGCGGTGAATGGCCCTAATGCTGTCTGCGCTGGCCATCTCGTCCTCCCGGGTCGCCTTGGGCGTAATCAGGATGTGCCGCACGCGTACCTTTTCGCCCCTACGCTCCTCCATTTTGATCAGATGAAAGCCGTACCGCGTTTCCACCAGCTGCGACAGCTGGCCGGGCTGCAGGGCAAACGCCGCCTCCTCAAAAGGCCGTTCCAAGACGCCGCGCGCCATAAAGCCCAGGTCCCCGCCGGCAACAGCCGAACCTGGATCCTGAGAGAACTCTCGCGCCAGCGCCGCAAAATCCTCGCCTGCCTGCAGACGCTGTTCAATGGATTTTATTTTCTCCATCGCAGCCTGCCGAGCCGCGTCGCCGGCCTTGGGCGTGATCAACAGGTGACTGATATCCACCGTCTCCTGAATTTTTCCGATAGAATCCTTTTTACTTTTGAAAAAAGCCTCCACCTCCCTGCGGCCGATCTTGACCGCCCCCAGTTTCTGGTTGCGCACCTGCATGGCGCGCAGATTTTTTTCAATCTCATCCCTGTAGTTGCGGCGGATCTTGGCCAGCGAAGAGCCAAAATAATCCTCCACCTTTTCCTCACTGCCCAACTGCTGGATGACCCCCTGCATCTGTTGCTGCAGATAGGCCTCGACCTGCCGCTCATCGGCTTTGATTGTATCCTTCTCCGCCTGAATCAGCAGCAACTTTTGCGTCACCATGTTATTCAGCGTGTTCTTTTTCATCCGATCGAATTCCTTGGGGTTTTTGCTGACGTCCACCTGCGTCTGCATGGCCAGCAAATAGGCCCCCTGAACGATCTCGGATTCCAAAATCACCTCGTCATCCACAATGGCCACCACGCGATCTAAAATCTGCTGCGCCGGGGCCTGGACCGCCAGCAGAACAACGGTCAACAGACCTGTCACCCAATACATTTTCACTGCTTTTTTAACTCCTCTTCCATGGACCAATCGCGCCGGTCAATGCCGAGATCAACCTGTTCGCTGAGGCGGGCGATTAATTTTTGATACATCTGTTCTCGCTTTTGCGCGCGCATCCGCGGCAGAATGGCCTCGCGAACTTGATCGAAAGAACGCACCTGCCCTTTTTTAACCAGCTCTCCCAAATGGATGATATGGTATCCCAACGACGATTTCACCGGCTGGGAAATCTCTTGCACCTTCATCTTCGCCACAACAGACGCCAAGGCCGGCGCAAGCTGCTGAAGAGACACCAAACCCCAGGCCCCGCCTTGTTCCCGATTGTGATCGATGGATTTTTCTTTCGCCACCCGGGAAAAATCCTCCCCGCTGACAAGGCGGTCTCGCACTTCTTTGGCTTGTGCCAAAGACTCTACCAGGATCATGTCCAACTGATAGAGATCCTGGGTCGCTTCGAACTCATCCTGATTCTTTCGAAAATACTCCCGCAGTTCGTCCTCACTCACCTGAACCTGCTCATCGACTTGTTCACGTAAAAAAGCGGAGACGATGTAATCCTTGCGCAGCTTTTCCAAGTCCCTGCGCACATCGGGACGCTGGTCCATCTTTTCTTTCACCGCCTGTTGGAAGAGCAGCTCTGCCTCGAGCCACTGTTGAACAAACCGCTCCCCCTGCAGCCGGCTGAACTCGCTGTCAGTGATATTCGGCAGAGCCGCTGTCAGTTCTTGCACAGTCAAGACGGTCTGCCCGACATGAGCGACCACCCGCTGCTGAGGATTTTTGTTGCACGCAGCCAGCAGGCTGCTCAGAGCAAACGCCAGACTCCAGGCCGTTCTGAAGCGGAACCGGCGGGAAGATTTGGCCCTTGCCAAAGCACTGCACGATTTTTCGTAAGCCATTTGACGAGAAAGCCCCAGCTATATTTTTCCTAAAAATAGCAACTTAGAGTATACTTTGCAAGAACTTTTTCGCGGTTTCAATCGGATTGTGATGTTTGCTGACATTCACCATAAAATAGAGTGCGTCTTTATCCTGCCGCAAGTCAAATCGACACGAGGCTTTGTCCAATATTTTATGCATCCAGGATGTAAAATGTTCCTTGTCCGGCAGAGAGGGGGTGTGAAATTTGCCGATAAATTGACCGTTCTTAAATTGAAGCTCATCCACCAGCGCCTTACGGGCAAACAGCTTTAGCAGCACGAAATCGAAAAGATCCCTGGCCGAAGAAGGCATGGGACCAAAACGGTCGATCACCTCCGTGTGCAGCTCTTCGATCTCCCGCTCGGTCTTTGCTTCGATCAGACGTTTATAAATGTCCACCCGGTCCGATGCAGCAGGGACAAAATCAGCCGGCAGATAGACATCCGTGGGCATCTCCACCCGGCTTTCAATGGCAGGTTCCTGCTCCCCAAGCTGCACCGTGGGCTCCAGATTCATCTCCTGGCGCAGTTCGCGGATCGCCTCTTCCATGATCTTGGCATACAGTTCATATCCCAGCGCGTTGATATAACCGCTCTGCTCAGAGCCGAAAATGTTGCCCATACCGCGGATTTCCATATCACGCATGGCGATTTTATACCCAGAACCCAGATGCGTATACTCCTGAATGGTCTGCAGCCGTTTGATGGCGTTGCGGTTCAGTTTGCGCAGCGCCGGGATCAGCAGATACGCATACGCCTGCTGTTCCGAACGGCCCACGCGTCCGCGCAGCTGATAGAGCTGCGCCAGACCAAAGCGGTCCGCCCGATTCACGATCAAGGTGTTGGCGTTGGGCACATCGATGCCTGATTCGATGATCATGGTGCAGACCAAACACTGGATTTTCCCCTCGCTGAAATCGATCATGATCTGCTCCAACTCATCGCCATCCATCTGGCCATGCGCCACGCGGAAGCGGACCTCTGGCACCAGTTCGCGCAGCAGGCTGGCTATGCCATAAATGGTCTGCACGCGATTATGGACAAAATAAACCTGACCACCGCGTTCCACCTCCTTGAGAATGATCTCACGTACGAACTCTTTATCAAAGCGGCTCACGTCGGTCTTGATCGGCCGGCGGTTGCTCGGCGGCGTGTTGATCACCGACATATCCCGGGCGCCCATCAAAGCCATGTGCATGGTCCTGGGAATCGGAGTTGCGGACAGCGTCAGCGTATCCACAGAAGCCTTCAGCAGTTTCAGTTTTTCCTTGTGAAGCACGCCGAATTTGTGCTCTTCATCGACGATCAACAGACCCAGATCCTTGAACTCGACATCGGAGGAGAGCAGGCGATGCGTGCCGATGATCAGGTCCACCTTGCCCGCTTTGAGCCGCTGGACGATCTCCCTTTGCGCAGCCGGCTTGCGAAATCGATTGAGCATCTCGATGCGAACAGGGTAGGGTTGCAGTCTTTCGCTGAAGGTGATAAAATGCTGCTGCGCCAGAATCGTGGTCGGCACCAGGACCGCCACCTGTTTACCGTCATTCAAAGCCTTAAAGGCGGCGCGCACCGCCACCTCGGTTTTGCCAAACCCCACATCGCCGCAGATCAGCCGATCCATGGGAACCGGCTTTTCCATATCCTTTTTAATATCCTGTACCGCAGCGAGCTGGTCTTGGGTCTCTTCGTATAAAAACGAAGCCTCCAGCTCGCTCTGCCAGGGCTGATCGCTGGAAAAGGCATAGCCCTCTTTTAGCTTGCGCAACGCATACAACTTGATCAACTGACCGGCGACCTCTTTGACCCGCTGCTTGGTTTTGCTTTTAAGCCGTTCCCAATCCTTAGCGCCCAGCTTGCTCAGTACCGGGGCATAGCCATCCTGTGAGGAGTACTTTTGTACACGATCCATCTTTTCGAGAGGCACATACAGGTTATCACCATCATGATATTCAATTTTTATGCACTCTCTCTGCTTTCCGTAAGCCTTGATGGTATGGAGACCTCGGAAGATACCCACACCGTAATCCACATGGACAACTATGTCGCCCTCGTTCAATGCGGTCAATTCACTGAGGGAAACCTGTCGTTTGCTGATTCGGTCGCCGCGGCGATAGTTGGGCCGGTTAAAGATCTCTCGGGACGAGTGGCAAGCCACATGATAATCGGTCCAGATAAAACCGGCGGAAAGGTTCAATGTCGCAGCGCGGACAGCAGGGGAAAAGCGATCCTGCTGCAGCAGCTGCTGCATGCGTCGAGTCTGACTGTCATCCTCGCACCAGATATGCAGGATTGGTTCTGCGCCGTCGGCAAGGGCCGCAGCCTCCAGCCGTTGCAGCTCATTTTTAAGCAGTGACATATTGCCGGCAAACCGGCCGCAGGGTTGAATGTTGAAAGAGATAGTCTCGTGGTTGGCGCTGAGCGATGAAAATAAAAGTTGGCAGTGGCGCTCCAGATTTGCCAACACGATATCTGCGGTCTCATAGAACTGATCAGCGGTCAGATGACCCTGCAGCTTGTGATCTTCGATATAGGTCTGGCCCCGTACCTGCAACCCTCTCTCCGCCTCTTCCAGGGTTATGCGCAACAGCGCCGACTCGGAGATCATCACCAGGCTGTCGGTTTTAAGATAAGCAACCAGGGTGCTGTCCAATTTCATGGTTTCTTGAGCGTGCTCGGCTGCTGGACCAAAGGGTCCGGCACTGCCGGGCGGCAGCACCGTAAGCGAGGCTCGCACGGACAGGGAGCGCTGATTTTCTACGTCAAAATCGCGAATACTTTCAATGGTGTTGCCGAAAAACTCGATGCGGCATGGATGCTCCTCTTCATAGCAAAAAATATCCAGCAGTCCGCCGCGAACGCTGATCTCCCCCGGCCCTTCGACGCGCTGTTCACGCACATAGCCCATGGACACCAGGGTCTGCACCAGATCTGAAAAGTAGAGCTCGTCGCCCTGCTGCAAATAGACCTGTGCCCGGCGCAGTGATGTGGGGTTGACGACTTTTTCCAACAGCGCGGCAGCAGGGATGACGATGACGGGAGCTGGTTCATTCAGCAGCGTCTTCAATGCCAGCAGTTTGCGGCCGATGGCCTCAGTGGAGGGCCCCAATTCGCTCCACAGCTGCCGGTCATAGAATGGAAATAAGACCACTGATCTTGGTGAGATCTCCAGCAGGTCGGAATAGAACCGCTCCGCCTCCTCCTCACCGGGAAGTACGCACAGGATCGGTTTTCCGCGATCCGCCAGAGCGTCGATGATAAAGGCCTGGGCTGTCCGGTTAGCGCCGCCGACCTGGACGTTGTTACGCGTCTGTAGGGCATTGCACAGCTCCTGCAGTGGCCCGCTGCGTGCAAAAATCGTTTTGATCTCTTGAATCATAGTCGCAAAGAGTCACTCCATAGTGATGGCTTTTCGGACAAAGCCATCGGCTTGCTGTAGCCGTTTTTGCGCTGTTGGGCTATCCACTCTGGCCAAAATCATCACCAACGCTGTCTTGACATGACCTCCGGCCGATTTCAGCGCTGCACCGGCCTCCTCATAGCTCACGCCGGTGGCCAGCATCAGAATCCGTTTGGACCGTTCTTCCAGCTTTTTGCTGGTCATCTGCAGATCCACCATCATGTTGCCGTATACTTTGCCCAGCCGAATCATGGCCGTGGTGGTGAGCATATTCAGAATCAGTTTCGTTGCTGTACCGGCTTTCATGCGTGTGGACCCCATGATCACCTCTGGTCCCACCACCGGGCAGATGGCCACGTCTACAGGAATGTTCATCTCCTCGCGAGGATTGCAGGTGATGTAGATGGTTTTAGCTCCAGCCTTGCGCGCATGTTCGATGGCGCCTATCACATAGGGGGTGCGGCGGCTGGCGGCAATGCCGCAGACCACATCTGCATTCCCAACCACCCTGGCCTGCAGATCGTTCGCGCCCTGATCGAGTTTGTCCTCCGCCCCCTCCTGCGCCTGCACCAGCGCCCGGTTCCCGCCGGCGATCACCCCTTGAATCATAT
>JAKJDB010000568.1 GCA_022706175.1 Candidatus Zhuqueibacterota bacterium
GATAGAAGCAAAGCGAGCGGTATGACTGCTCATCTCCATAAAGCAGGAATCCTGTTCTTTGATGCTGATGGCGCCATAATGCCGGGTTTGGCCGAACCGGTTCTCCACCCAATCCAGCAAGGCCGGAACATGTCTGCGATAATCAGGATCGATTTCCGGATGCTGAAGAATATAGCGCGCGGTCTCCATCGGAATTTGCTGATTACAGTTCAAATGATTAGAGACAACGTCTTCATAATATCCGGACCAATGATTGCTGACCATGGGATAGGTCAGAATCCAGCGCCACAACATATCCCGTTTCTCTTGGTACAACGCCTTTTCCTGCTCCGTGCAATAAGGACTGATTTCATCGAAAAACTTTACCAGTGCGATCATATCGGCACTATAGTTATCGAGCACTTGTCCATTCTGCAAATCCACTCGAAATGGAACCGGCGAATGTTCGGCATCACCCGCTTGAACATGTTCGCTGATGGTCTTGGCGATTTTTTTAGCTGCATGCAGATAGTGCTCTTCCCCGGTAAACTTGAAAAAATTCAGATAAGCCAGTGCGACCAGACAGATCTTGTCGGGTTCGGAACTTTCGTCGGTATATTCACCGTCAGGCGTATTGTCCTGCGTACGCGGTAAACCCGGCCAGGCCCAGTCCGCGGGTGTGTGATAATACATCAGGCGATCGATCAACAAGCGCACCGGCCGGAAAACATCCTTATCACCACAATAGGCATAATATTTTCGCGCGGTTTCCAGACTCCAATAGGCGTTGTGCCCGGGGTTGTTCTGCTTGGTGATTTTCTCGAACATTTCCCCGTTGACCATAAACTTGCCGGTGATGAGATACCAGGGATCCTGACCGAATTTGGTTTGGCGCGTTGGGCACTCTTTAATGAAATTCAAGCTCCAATGAATGATGTTGTCATAACTCGTCCAAGGCTGCAACCGGCCCTGAGCATCCAATACTACTTCATGATCCAGTATTTTTTCTGCCGCTGGGACGCTATTGGAAAATGTCAAGACCAACATCACCAAAAGAATTATCCCGCGTAGAGAATGCACTTGATTCATCATACCGCCTTTCAAGGGAGTGGCCGCTTTTTCATCAATGCTTCCATTCAAACAATGTTGAACTGAATATCCTTGTTCATCAGGGCAAAATGGCTTTGCAGTGAATATGCATTAAACATCTGCAAAACTATAATCTTTTACCTTGTACCTTCCACCTTCTAACTTCCATCTTCCCCCTTCTAATTTTTCGTTATCACTCCCACCCATCCCCCTCCCCTGGCCAGTTGCATTTTAATCCTCGACTGATCGCTCACCGACTGAGTTTGAAATTTGAAATCGCTCGCGTGGCGATCCACATTGACTCCGTCCTGCCATGACTCGAGCGTGTAATCGTCGTCGCCGAGGAAATCCAGCGGCACCTCGAAACCGCGGCTGCTCCAGTCGGTCAGGCCGGCGAGGTACCATGTGGTTCCGATGCGCCGGGCGATGACCAGGTAATCGCCCACCGCCGCCTGCAGAACCCGGGTCTCATCCCACACCGTGGGCACGCGACGCAGAAACTCCATGCATTCAGGTTCGCGCTCATATTGCGACGGACTGTCCGCCAGCATCTGCAGCGGACTCTCGAACGCCACATAGAGCGCCAGCTGATGACAGCGGGTGCCCAGACTCATGGGCTGATCCCAATCGATGTGGAACGACGCTGAATCCTTGTTGATCATGGCGCCGGGCGTATAGTCCATGGGTCCGGCGACCATGCGGGTGAACGGCAGCATGAGATTGTGCTCCGGATCAGGCAGGCGCGACCATTTCAGATTCTCCAGCCCTTTCACCCCTTCCGAGGTCACCACATTGGGCCAGGTGCGGATCAACCCGGTGGGTTTGTAAGCGCCGTGAAAATCCACCAGCAGCTTGTGCCTGGCGGCCAGGGCCGCAGTGCGATAATAGAAATTGACCATCCACTGATCATCGCGCTGCATAAAATCGACCTTGATCCCTCGAATGCCCCACTTTTCGAATTGGGCCATGGCCTCTTCCATTCTGTCGTCCAGCGCCTTCCACGTGGTCCACAGCACCAGGCCGACGTTTTTCTCTCTGCTGTAGCGCACCAGCTCTTCCATATCCACTTCCGGCACGACTTTCATCAGGTCTTTGAGATCATACCAGCCTTCATCGAGGATGATATAGGGGATGCCGTATTTAGCGGCAAAATCGATATAGTGTTTGTACGTAACGGTGTTGACGCCGGCCTTGAAATCCACGCCGTACAGGTTCAGTGCGTTCCACCAGTCCCAGGCCACCTTGCCCGGCTTGATCCAGCTGGTCTCTGTGAGCGCACAGGGGCTGGCCAATTTGAAGGTCATCTCAGATTCGATCAGCTGTTTGTCCGCATGTGCGATGATGAGATAGCGCCAGGGAAAGCTGCGCGTGCCTTTGGTCTCAGCCAGATAATTCGCATGGCGCAGAATGCGGACATCGCGATCACCGGACAGCCGGGTTTCCAAGGCCACCTGACTGAGCAATCCCTGCAGCGTGTGAGCAGTGCGGCCTCCCCGCAGCCACAGGCCGGGATAGTCCTCCAGATCCGCCTCGGAGATCAGCACCTTGGGTCCGTCGGCAATGCGCACCATCATCGGCAGACTGCACATTCGATCGCTGCTGATGTCGGACAGTTTGACGTCCAGATAAACTCGCTCGTTGTGGGAGAACATGCTCTCCTCCTCCGGAAACCAGGCAGCGTGGTCGCCGGAAAAAACCAGGCGCACCTCTTCGTCCATCACCCGCACCGGTTTGCGGAAGCGGGTGATGAAGCGATAGGCCACGCCATCGTTATAGCAGCGGAACACCACACTGTAGCCGTTGCGGCTGCTGATCTCCGCCTCGTTATAGTGATCAGGAACACGGTCGTTT
>JAKJDB010000569.1 GCA_022706175.1 Candidatus Zhuqueibacterota bacterium
CCTCATCGACCCGGTCAAGCCGGACCAGCTGGCCATCCAGCCGCTGGAGACGTATGATGTGGTGATCCTCTGCAACGTGGCCGCGCTGTCCCAGGAAACGGTCGACTGGCTGATGCGCTTTGTCGATTCCGGCAGGGGGCTGATGCTGGTGCTGGGCACTCGGTTGGATTTGAAATCCTACAATCAGGGTTTAAACAGCCGCCTGGGGCTGCCGCTCTTCAGCGAGGTCATGGGACCCAGCGAAAACCAACAGACCTCGTTCTCCCTGGGCAAAGCGGACCTGCAGCACCCGATTTTTTCCGGCCTGTTCGAGCCGGAGAACGCTCACCTGGGCAACCCGAATTTCCACTTTGCCGTCAAATGCCTATCCACACCATCCATGAGCCCGGTCATTCAGTACAGCTCCGGTGATCCCTTTTTGTACGAAGTGCGCCGAGCTTCGGGCGCCGTGCTGGTCTACACCACCGGGTTCGACGACCGGCTCACCGATCTGCCCTATCGCGCTCTCTTTGCGCCGCTGATCCACCGCAGCGTAACCTATCTGAACAGCGCAGGACGATCCGTGACCGCGCCTGCGATCACCGGCAACGCGCTGCGCTTTCTGCTGCCGGCCGTGTGGTTGGATAAACCTCTGATGATGCAACGGCCGGACCAAAGCCTGGAGCGGACTCTGCTGAACACCCACGGAAGCGCCGGGCCTGCCATCGAATATGCGCACACAGACCAAGTCGGAATCTATCGGCTGATGGCCGAGGAGCGCACGGTCAATCAGTGGGCGGTCAATCTTCCAGAGCAGGAGTTGGACCTGCGGACCATGGACAGCGGAATTCTGAAATCCCATTATGATCTTCATGTGCTGGAGACGGCCGGCTCTGTGGCGGAAACCGTACGACAACAGCGTATAGGCCGTGAATGGTGGCGTTATTTTCTGCTGGCCGGCCTGGCGCTCATGCTGGTGGAGATGGCCCTGTATTATGAAAAATCAGAGGAATGAATCCACGGATCTTAGCATTATTATAGAACGCGGCGGGCGCCGGCGATGCGACTTGAGCTCAAGGATGCGGCATGCACACGGTTGAATCTGAATCGCGCGAACGCGCCATCCTGGTGGGGGTGATCACCCACCGGACAGACCGGCGACAGGTCGAAGACTATCTGGATGAATTGGAGCTGCTGGCGGACACCGCCGGCGCCGAAGTGCTCGAACGCGTGGTGCAGGTGCGCGACCGTATCGATCCGGCCTTTATGATCGGCCGCGGCAAAGTCGACGAACTGGCGCAGATGGCCAAATACCTGGACGCGGATCTGATCATCTTTGACGACGACCTGACGCCGGCGCAGGCGAAAAACATCGAAGAGCTCTGCGGCATCAAAATCATCGATCGCAGCGGCCTCATTCTGGATATCTTTGCCAAACATGCGCGCACCCGCGAGGCGCGCACCCAGGTCGAACTGGCGCAACTCCAGTACCAGCTGCCGAGGCTGACCCGGCAATGGCGCCATCTCTCGCGCCAGGTGGGCGGCATCGGCGTACGCGGCCCCGGCGAAACCCAGCTGGAAACCGACCGCCGGTTGATCCGCAAACGCATCGCTGTGCTGGAATCAGAGCTGGAAAAAATCTCCAGCCAGCGCACCATCCGCCGGAAAAACCGGCAGGAATCGTTCAAAGTCGCACTGGTGGGCTATACCAACGTCGGCAAATCCACACTGCTCAACGCGCTGACCAAGGCCGGCGTGTTGGTGCAGGACCGGCTGTTCGCCACTCTGGATGCGACCGTGCGGTCTCTTGACCTTGCAGATCATTGTCAGGTGCTGCTCATCGACACCGTCGGTTTCATTCGCAAACTGCCGCATCATCTGGTGGCCTCATTTAAAAGCACGCTGGAAGAAGCCGCTGCCGCTGATCTGCTGTTGCATCTGATCGATATCTCTCATCCCGCCTTCGAAGAGCAGATCCGCGTGGTCGACGGCGTTCTGGCAGAGCTGAAATTGGACGACCGTCCCATCATTCGCGTGTTCAATAAAATCGACCGGCTGCCGGACCAGTCGCTGCTGCAGTATCACGCAGTGCATTCGCAACCCTGCGTGTTCATCTCCGCAGAACGCGGCATCCACCTGTCCCACCTGCTGGCCGTTCTGACCGAGCAGGTGGAAAAATCGTACAGCGACATGGAGCTCGAGCTGCCCATGGACCGGGCTTCGGTGGTGGCCAGACTGTACGACCTCACCACGGTCAAGCAGATCGTCTATGAACACGACCGGATTCTGGTACAATGCCGGGTAAGCCATCCAATCCGAGCCAAGCTGGAACAGTGGCGGGAAAAAGGTTGGGCGGGGAATGGAGTGGAAACCCTTTACTCCACAGGAAACCCGTCATGACCCTTGCCTGTGAACCCCGCCGCTGCGGCACTCTGAGCAGACGCCTTGCCCTGCTGGTCTGTCTCTCCGGCCTGCTATGGGCAAGCGGGGTTCAGCCGCAGGAACGCATCTATCGCAGCAACACGCACTATGAACAGGGCGATTGGATCACTTATACCACCACCCGCTTTGTCCGCCACCTCTGCCTGGGTGATCGCTATGTTTATTTTGCCACCACCGGAGGTCTGAGCCGTCTTGATTTCTACACCAACCGCTATGATCCCCCCTGGACCGTCAGCAACGGCCTGGCAAGCAACAACCTATATCTGGTGGCGTATGATTTCAACACCGGCCTGCTCTGGTGCGTGACCGATGTAAGCGTCAGCTATCAGGAACCGGCGACGCAGATCTGGAACAACCGCTACTTTGATGAAATGGAAATCGGCAACCGGCGGATCACCTCCATCGGCTTTGGCGATGACCGCCGGGTCTACCTGGCCACCTCGCAACGGCAGTGGTTCGAGTCCGACAACACATCGGCGGATTT
>JAKJDB010000570.1 GCA_022706175.1 Candidatus Zhuqueibacterota bacterium
GAGAGATTGGCAAGCCAGCTTTTTGTGCTGGCCGCCATGATTTTGCCGGACAGGAACTGGTCGAACTCTCTCATCTTGAAATCCGGATATTGGGATTTGAATTCATTCGCTTTGGCCAGAGCCTCGAGTCTGGCTTTGGTGTTTGTGCTTTCGAGCACTTCCAGATAATTTTTGATCACGATTTCCATGGTCTTGTCGGGCTCTTGGGAGAAACCAGCGGCCGACCAAAGAAGCGCCAAGAAAAAGCTCGTCCATTTTCTCATATGGGAACTCCTTAAATCGTTTGTCTCCTGCACTCGACCGGGGAACAGACTCTGCTGAAAAAACAGGAACGGTTAATGGAAAAAGGGCATTGGCTAGTGCGTCAAATGATAAAAGAACGGCGGGTTCTCGGTGAATGACGCGGTTGATCGAGTAGTAATGTAACAACCCTGTTGTGGGATTTATTCTTTATTTTTTGACAAAGAGGTCCGGCCACTGATCGGCTGCAAGGCAGCTCCAGGAGATGGTCTCATAGGGGCTTTTGGCGCCTGCCTCATACAAGCAGGCGATCCGTCCGTCAGCCAGTGCCGCCAGATCAGAATAGGCGCTGGGTCCGGTATGCAGCCGATGAACGAGCGGCCAAGTTTTTCCGTCATCCAGGCTGGCTCTGAGCGTCATGTTCGTGCGGCTGCTGTCGCTGGCGGGGTTGCTGAAGAGCAGGATGCCCTTTTCTCCATTCCGGTCCCAGCGATAACGGCGCAGCGAGGCCTGGCAGATCGGTTCGATCAGTTCCGGTTGGAATTGCTGATCGTGCCAGGTTTGGCCGGCATCGCTGCTGTATGCGATCTGCCTCTGTCTGCGCGATCGGTCATAGTTGCGCATAGTGAGCAAAAGGCGGCCGTCCTGCAACTCGACCACCTGGCATTCGTTGACCATGGGCTGCGGCGTTCGGCCGCCCAGCTGCCAGGTGGCGCCGTGATCGTCGCTGTAGATGACGTGCGAATAATATGCTTTGCTCACTTTTTCTATGTGATCGCAGGGCGCGACCAGCCGGCCGGCTGCCGGCCCTCTCTCCAGTTGAATGCCGGCCCCTGGGCCGGTGGCATACCAGGTCCAGTGGTCTGGTTTGACCTTCTCCGTGATTTCGTGGGGCGCAGCCCAGGTTACCCCATCATCCTGTGACGAGGTGATGAATACACGCCGGGTATCCCGGCATGTGCCGTCGATGATTTCAGGTTCCCGGTCACGGCCATCGTTCCAGGTCAGCAGCAGCCAGATGACGCCGGTGGTGCGGTCCAGAATCGGACAGGGATTGCCGCAGGTGTTGGCCCCATCATCCCAGATGATTTGCGTCGGGCTCCAGGTGTTGCCGTTGTCCTGTGAACGTTTCATCAGCAGATCGATATCGCCGGTGTCATGAGAATGATTTTTACGGCCTTCACAAAAGGCCAGCACCGTGCCTTTGGCAGTGACAGACAAAGCCGGAATACGATAGGTGTGATAACCGCCCTGACCGCTTTGCCAGAGGATCTGCCTGCGGTTTTGCGTGCTGCAGTGGAGTAGTAATAATGAAACGGCAACGAAATAGAGTCGGCGCATGCTTTGCTCCCAATCTTTCAGTCTGATGCAGTGAATATAATCATAATGGTCCCACATAAAAAGAAGTTTTATGCATTGCGGCTTAAAGGGTACGTGTTCATCTCGACGGGGTCCTCATCGGCCGCTGCCGGCGAGTGATTTCTTTTTCGATCGGAGGTAATTCGATGAAACGATTAATAACGTTCGCGCTCTATTTCGCTCTGGCGGTTCATGGGCGCCCGGCGCCGGCCAGGGATGCGGGCATCTCTCTGCTCTGGTCCGTTGATCTGAAAACGTTTCTGGAAAGCGCCCCCACGCTGGCGGACATCGACCACGATGGCCGGGATGAAGTGCTGGTCGCGGGCCGTGAGGAGTTGATCGCATTGAATAAAAACGGCAAAGAGCTGTGGCGTTGGCGCACGCGTCAACGCTTCATGACCTATCCGGCGGTGTTGCAGCGGTCCGGATTACCGGCGCTCATCTATGTGGCGGACACCGGCAAGCTCTTCTCCTGCCTGGACGGCAATGGCAAGGTCGTTTGGCAATCCGAGTTGAACGCCGCTAACAGTTGGTCCGCGCCGGTGCTGAACGATTTGAACCAGGATGGTCGGATGGAGGTCGTCACGACGGATCAAACCGGCATGGTCTGGGCTTTTGATGCGGTGAGCGGTCGGCTGATCTGGAAGAGTCCGATCCTCGGCATGCCCGCCAATCCGGCTGTGGCGGACATCGATCAGAACGGCGGCAGTGAACTGGTCTTCATCACCAGCGTCGGCTGGGTCACGGTGCTGGATCAGAATGGCGCTCTGCGGTGGAGTCACGAGATCGGCGGCAAATCCGCCGACTGGGCCACCTCCTCGCCGGTGCTCTTCGCCGCGTCCGACCGTCAGGTCAGGATCGTCGCTGCGTCCAACGCCGGTCTGGTGGTCTGCCTGGACGCTGACGGCAACCGCCTCTGGTCGCTGATGGCGCAAGCGCCCATCGCCTCGACGCTGTCGGTGGGCGACCTCGATCAGGATGGCCGCGCGGATGTTTTTCTAATCACCCAAACGGGCAGGATTCTTCGCATCGACGAGTCCGGCGCATTGCTGTGGGACATCGATATGCAGGGCCGCTCCCTGGCGAGCGGCGCCATCATAGATTTCGATGAGGACGGACGTCTGGAGTATCTTCTCTGCACGCAGAACGGACGTATGATCGGTTACGACGTGGACGGAGATATCATCTATCATTATCAATTTCCCTGCCGCACCATCAATATGACGCCGACGTTCGGAGAGGTCGGCCGCAGTACGGACGATCTGGAGATGGTGGTCACCGGCGGTGAATCCGGCCTCACCTATT
>JAKJDB010000571.1 GCA_022706175.1 Candidatus Zhuqueibacterota bacterium
CCTCTGGTGATCGCCGGCATGCTGTTCGCGATCGCCCTGATTTTGATCAACGCCCCCTCGCCGATGCTGATCTCTGTCGGCATGTACCTGCCGTTCAACACCACGTCCGCCATTTTCATCGGCGGCGTGATCAAGCTGATCGTCGATACACTGGCGGAGAAAAAGGTTCGCAATCAAACGGACAAGGACACGGTGGAAAACACCGGACTGCTGCTGGCCTCGGGACTGGTCGCGGGCGAGGCCTTGACCGGCATCGTCTTTGCCGCACTGTACGCCAGCGATATCAACCTACGCTCCCTGCTGGGCTTCAGCGACAGCTTTAGCGGTTTCTGGTGGCTTGGACTGCTCACCTTCATCGCCTTGGGGTATCTCATGGTGAAGGTGCCCCTCGCCCAATTGGCCCGTCGTCAGGCCGGAAAGTAGAAACCCTATGGCCAGGCAAAAATTGAATCGGCAGCCGAATCTGCTGGAGTATACGCCCTGCATTCAAATCGATTGGGAAGGGGAGCCCCGGCAGGTGTCGCTGCTGGTGCCCAAATTCAAATGCGCTTTTCTGCAAAGACACATCTCCACTCACCTGTCGAAACCACACGTGCGGGTCAAACTGGATGAATACGGCAGTTGGGTCTGGCAGCACATCGACGGCTGTCGCACCGTTCAGGAGATCGCACTCACGCTTCGGGAGCAGTTTGGCGAGGCGGTGGAACCGGTCTTTGACCGGGTCGGGCTGTTCATCTGTCAGCTCTATCGCAATCAATTCATCCTGCTCGAAAAAAAATGACCTCATCATCCAGGATCTGTTTCCGGGGGCCGCGAGTATGAACAAGTTGGAAAAAGCCGCTCAAGTCGTCATCAACCGTTGCCTGGAGCTGAAACGACAGGAAGCCCTGCTCATCCTCTGCGATGAGCCGCATCAGGAGATTGCGGCGGTTCTGTTTCAGCTCGCCGCGAAAAGAAGCAAGCACATCCATCTGCTCCAGCTCAACCAGGATTATCTGGAAAAGGAATTTGTCTGCGATCCATTGGCTCATTTCATGCAGAGCATGAACGCGGTGATCGCGGTCACCCGCATCTCCATCTCTCACCTGGATTGCCGGCGAGAAGCCTGCCGCAAGGGCGTGCGCTTTATCACCATGCCCGGCATCACCAGTGAAACGTTCTGCCGCATCAGTCAGATGGACTTGGATCGCGTGGGCCGTCTCAGCCGCAAGATGAAGGACGTTCTCACGATCGCCAAGGAGGCGCGAATCAGCGCTCCGAACGGCACTCGTTTGAACGTCTCTCTGGCTTCACGCAAGGGGTATGCGGACACCGGGCTGGTGAACAGCCCCGGCGCCTTTTCCAACCTGCCTGCCGGTGAAGCGAGCATCGCGCCTGAGGAGAACGGGGTGGAAGGAGAGCTGGTGGTGGACTCGGGCATGGGCGTTGTGCCCGAGGATCACGATCCGCTCTGCCTGACTTTCAAGGAGGGCAAGGTGACGCGCATCAGCGGAGGCGGAAGCGCGGAACGTCTGCGGCGTCTGCTGGCGCCGCACGGGATTCAGGCGCGCAAGGCGGCCGAGTTCGGCATCGGCACCAACGATGCGGCGCGGATCAGCGGCTACTCTTTGGAGGATGAAAAAGTGCTGGGCACGATCCACATCGCCCTGGGCAACAACCTCTCCTTCGGCGGCGCCAACGCCGTGGGAGTGCATCTCGACGGCGTTGTCTATAAAGCCAGCGTGACCATCGACGGCCGCCATATTTTGGAAAACGGCAGACTGCTGCTCGAGTAGGCGGTCCGCCGGCTGTGCCGAGCCTGCGGCGAACCGAATCGGCGTTGACTGCATCAGGACAGGAGCTATGAGAATATACATCTCTGCGGACATGGAAGGCGTCAACGGTGTGGTGTTGAAAGAACACGTGGATCCTGCGGCCAAAGAATACGGCCAGGCGCGCGAATGGATGCTGCAGGAGGTCAACGCCGCCGTGGCCGGCGCCGTCGCTGCGGGCGCGGACGAGGTGGTGGTCAATGATGCGCACAACACAGGCGCCAATCTGCCGGTGGACCGGTTGCATCCCCGCGCGCGGCTGTGCACCGGCCCAGCCCGGCCACTTTCCATGATGCAGGATTTGGACAGCTCGTTTGCCGCGGTTTTTCTCACCGGTTATCACGCCATGTATGCAACGGCGAACGGCGTGCACGATCACATCTTTGCCTACTCGGCCTTTGAACGCGTGGAGATCAACGGCCGTGCCGTGGGTGAGTTCGGACTCAACGCCGGCCTGGCCGGTCATTACAACGTTCCCGTGGTGCTCACCACCGGCGACCAGGCGTTGGCACTGGAAGCGCAAAGCCTGATCCCGGAAATTCACGCGGTGGTGGTCAAAGAGGGGAGAAGCCGAACCAGCGCGCTGTGCCGGCCGTTTCAGCAGAGTCTGGACGACATCCGCAACCAGGCCGAGCTGGCGGTTGCTCAGGCCCGACAAACTCACCCCTTGCGCTTCAGCGAACCTTTAACTCTGACCGTGACCTATCAGCGTACGGAATCCGCTGATCTGGGCGCCCTTTGTCCGGGCAGCGAACGGCTGGACAGCCGCACTCTTCGCTGCACCGCCAAAACCTATGTGGAAATATACCGCACGTTTCTCGCTCTGTTTCGATTGGGCCGGACATGAGCGCCTATGACGAACTGAAAAATCGCGCTTACCAGTGCAATATGGAATTGCCGCGCCGGGGCGTCGTGCTTTACAGCTTTGGCAATGCCAGCGCGCTGGATGGCGACCGCGGCGTGCTCGCCATCAAGCCCAGCGGTATCGCCTATGAAAAGCTGCAGCCCGAAGACATGGTGGTGGTGGATCTCGACGGCCGGGTGGTGGAGGGCCGCCTGAATCCCTCGTCCGACACCCGCACCCATCTGGTT
>JAKJDB010000572.1 GCA_022706175.1 Candidatus Zhuqueibacterota bacterium
CCTGATCCGCCGTAACGCTCTGGTGATTTTCATGAGCATTGAACTGATGCTCAATGCGGCCAACCTGACCTTTGTCGCATTCGCACAGGAATGGCGGTCGCTGGACGGACAGATCTTCGTCTTCTTCATCATGACCGTGGCGGCGGCCGAAGTGGCGGTGGGATTGGCTATCATCATCTCTCTCTTTCGCCTGAGAAAGACCGTACACGTGGACGACATCCATTTACTGCGAGGATAAATGTTCGACACTATCTGGGCCCTTCCGGCGCTTCCACTTTTCGGTGTGCTGCTGAATCTGTTGACGGGCCGCCGATCCGGCAAACGGGCCGGCTTGATCGCCGGCAGCTGCGTCGGTCTGGCCTTTCTCATCAGCCTCAAGCTGTTCTACGATCTGCTGCAGCTGCCGGCCGCGCAACGGCTTATCGAAAAAAACCTGTACACCTGGATCGCGGCCGGAACCCTGCGTGCTGAAATCGGCATGCAGATCGATCCGCTGTCCATCATCATGATTCTGGTGGTGACCGGCATCTCGTTTTTAATCCACCTCTACGCCATCGGCTATATGCACGGCGATCCCGGCTTCAATCGCTTTTTCATCTATCTCAATCTGTTCGTCTTTGCCATGCTCATCCTAGTGACGGCCAACAATTTCCTGATGATGTTCATCGGCTGGGAGGGCGTGGGATTATGCTCCTATCTGCTCATCGGCTTTTGGTTTGAAGACCCGGTGAACGCCACCGCCGGACGCAAGGCGTTCATCGTCAACCGCATCGGTGATTTCGGCTTTCTGCTGGCCCTGTTTCTCCTCTTTGTGACCTTCGGCTCCCTGGATTTCACCGACGTGTTCAACCAGGCCGTGGTACGGTTCTCACCGGGCGACGGGATCATCACCGCGATCACTCTGCTGCTGTTCGTCGGCGCTGCGGGCAAATCCGCGCAAATTCCGCTCTATATCTGGTTGCCGGACGCCATGGCCGGCCCGACGCCGGTCAGCGCCCTGATCCATGCCGCCACCATGGTCACCGCCGGCGTGTATATGGTGGCGCGCGCCCATGTGTTGTACACCCTGGCGCCTCTGGCGTTGACGGTCGTGGCCTGCGTCGGCCTGGCCACCGCGCTCCTCAGCGCCACCATCGGACTCACCCAGTTCGACATCAAACGGGTGCTGGCTTATTCGACCGTCAGCCAGCTGGGCTACATGTTCCTCGGACTCGGCGTCGGTGCCTTCGGTGCTGCGATCTTTCATCTGATGACCCACGCGTTCTTTAAAGCGCTGCTCTTTCTCGGCGCCGGCAGCGTCATGCATGCGATGAGCAACCATACCGACATGCGGCTCATGGGCGGACTGAAAAGCAAAATGCCGATCACCTATGGGACGATGGTCATCGGCACTCTGGCCATCGCCGGTTTTCCGGGCTTTTCCGGATTTTTCAGCAAAGACGAAATCCTCTGGCAGAGCTACGCCGGCTTGAACGGTCACCCGCTCTTTTGGCTGCTCGGCGCGCTGGCGGCCGGCCTGACCGCTTTTTACATGTTCCGTCTGATCTTTATGACCTTCCATGGAAAACTCCGCCTGCAGGACGAGCAGGTGCACGCGATCCATGAATCGCCCCGAATCATGACGATACCCCTGGTGATGCTGGCGATCCTGTCCTTGGCCGGCGGTTATGTAGGCGTGCCGGCCCTGCTCGGCGGGGGCCAACGCATCGAGCATTTTCTCCAGCCGGTGTTTCAGCAGAGCGAGCAACTTTCTCACGGCCTGGAGACCAGCAAGCCGTCGCTGCACGCTCACAGCATGGAGTGGCTGTTGATGCTGACGGTGTTTCTGGTCACTCTGATCAGCCTGTACCTCGCCTATCTGTTCTATATCAAAAAAACCGATCTCCCCGGCCGGCTGGTGAAAAAGATCTCCGGCCTCTATGCGCTGGTGTATAACAAATACTTTATTGATGAGGCCTATGATGCGGCCATCGTCCGGCCTCTGCACAAGACCTCAGAATCCTTTCTATGGAGAATCGTGGACAACCGGCTCATCGACGGACTGGTCAACGCCGTCGGCTCCGGGATCGCAGCCTGCGGACGAACCCTGGCGGTCATTCAGACCGGATCCGTGCAGCATTACGCCCTGTGGTTCGTGCTCGGCACCATCGTCCTGCTCGGCGCCTGGCTGTTTTAACGGTGCCCTGCGTCCGACGGTGCCGGGCCAACGCGGACGCCGAGATCGGTTGACGCCGGCCCAAAGCGGAACAGCTCGAGCGCGAATGCCTTTTGTTCAAAACATTTTCCCTGGCCTTGGGAGCAATTCATGACCGATTTTTTCTACAGCCACCTTTTATCGCTGCTGATCGTTGTGCCCCTGCTCGGTGCAGCGGGATTGTTCATCGTGCCGCGCGAACGCATCGCCGCGCTCCGCATCCTCACTCTGGCAGTGACCACGCTGAACTTTATTCTTTCGCTCCCCCTGTTCCTTCACTTTAAAGACCATGTCGGCGATTTTCAATTTATCGAACAGCACGCCTGGATCCCCTCCATCGGCGCCTCGTTTCACCTGGGCGTCGACGGCATCAGCCTGCTGATGGTGATGCTCACCACCCTGTTGATGCCGCTGGTCATCCTCTCCTCCTGGACCTCCATCGTCCAACGGGTCAAGGAATACATGATCGTCTTTCTCTTCCTGGAGACCGCCATGGTCGGCGTGTTCGCCTCCCTCGATCTGCTGCTGTTCTATGTCTTTTGGGAAGCCATGCTCATCCCCATGTATTTTATCATCGGCGTCTGGGGCGGCGAGCGGCGGTTGTATGCGGCGATCAAATTTTTTCTCTTTACCATGTTCGGCGGCGTGCTGATGCTGGTGGGCATTCTGGTGCTCTATTTCATGCACAGTCAAACCGCC
>JAKJDB010000573.1 GCA_022706175.1 Candidatus Zhuqueibacterota bacterium
CGGGCTGCTCCTTCACAACCTGCGTCGGCGGGTCGAAGCGGAGGATAAAAAGTCCGGTCTCGCTGTCCAGGGCGTAGATCAGGCGGTCCTTCACAACGATGTCATAGACCTCGTCGCCGGTAAGGTGGTAGCCGATCCGCAGCGGCGTCTGCGGATGGGAAATATCAAAAACGACGGCGCCGCCCATTCCAGCGGCGACAAAGGCATAATCCCCGGCCAATGCGATCTGCCGGGCAAAGCCATAGGCCCTGCATCCGCCGACTCTATGCGGATGGTTGATATCCGCAATATCGTAGATTCGGATCGAGTCGCCGCCGGCAATAAACAGGGTGTGGTCGCGGACCGCTGAGCCAAGGATGTAAGAAGAGGTTCCGATCTGCGCGACAAAGGCGGGGTTTGCCGGATCCGCCACGTTGACGATGCACAGGCCGCTGTCGTAATCGGCGATGAAGGCATAGGGATTTTGCACAGTGACATCACAAGCCTTACCCCGCGTATCAAAGCTGCCGACCTCGGCCGGCGTCAGCGGATGGCTGATGTCCACGATGCGCAGACCCTTGTTATAATCCGCCATATAGGCATAATTGCCCTCCACAGCAAGGCCCTGACACCAGTTAAAGGCTTTCGTCGTGACGGAGAGCACCGGATTGGCAGGAGAAGAGACATCGACGATGGCCAGTCCCAAATAGGATGCGGCAAGATAGGCAAGGTGGTCCCGCACCACCACTTTGTCACAGTCATAATTGCCGGACTCTAGATAGCCTGCTGAAAAGGGAGCCCTGGGATTTACGCAATCAATAATACGGATGATCTCGCCGCCGCTCAGATAGGCATACGTTCCCTGCACGTCGAGCCCACTCCAATAGCTGCCGGTCTTCAGAGTTGAAACCACAGCGAGTGGGGAGGGCGGGATCGAAATCACGGACATCCCCTTGCTGCTTTGAGCGGCATAGACCATGCCATTGTGCACCGCGATTCGGCGAATGTACTGGACCTTTCTCAAGGAATCCACTTTCACCGGATGGGAGGGCGTCGAGAGGTCATAAATATAAAAGCCCGACTGATAGCTGGAGATATAAGCAGTGGTATTCACCAGCTGAATGCTGAACACCCCTCTGTTTTCCAGGCAAGCGCCCACCAGCACCGGTTGCGCCGGCGCGAATAGATCAAAAATGAGCATGCCTGCATTCGTGCACGCCAGGTAGGCATGACTATTCTGGATAATGATTTCTTGGACACCGTCGGGAACGGGCAACTGCAGCACCGCCGCCGGATGGGCCGGATCGGAAATATCCACCACCGTGAAGCTTCTCCAGAATGGAACATAAGCATATTGGCCGCTCACTGCAACCGCATGAACATCGCCGGAGAGTTTGAGTTGTCCGACTTTCACCGGCCTGGCCGGGTTAGAAATATCTGCAATAACGAGCCCCTCATTTCCCGCAGCGATAGAGGCGTGGCTGCCATGGATGACCAGATCATAGGCCGTTCCGATCCCTTCCAACGCTCCGATCTCCACCGGCACGGCCGGGTCGACGGTCTCCACAATGCGCAGGCCGGCTTCCTGATCAGCGACGTAAAGCTTGCCGTCGTGCTAGGCCAGGCCCTGCACAAGCATCGGCAGAGCGATGCGGCCTAACATGAGCGGATGGACCGGATCCGCGTAATCCACGATCTGCACATAGGCGCCGTTTCCGTAATAGACCCGGTTCCCCTCCGCAAGCACGTCATAGCATTCTCCCTCTGCCCAGCGGCCGACAAGAGCGCAATTCTCACTGCCCAACTGCGCCCGGACAGCGACGATGGTCAGGAATGAAAACAGCGCTAGTGCCCGGAGAGCGATAGCCCTGAAGGATTTCATCGTCTGCTCCTTTCTGTTCGGGTTTTGCAGCAGGGTCAAGGACTCTCGCTTCCATTGAAATTCTCAGCGCAGCAGCAGCATCTTGCGTGACTGAGAAAAACCCGGCGCAGTAAGCCGGAGATAATAACATCCCGAGGACATCTCCCGGCCGACGGCGTTGCGGCCGGACCAGTGCAGCCGGTGCACCCCCGTCCGCCGAATCCCCTGGTCAAGCGTCGCCACCGTTTTTCCCAACAGATCCAGAACCTCAACAGTGACCATTCCGGGCTTGAGCAGAGTATATTCCACCGTAGTAGTGTTGTTGAAGGGATTGGGATAATTTTGTTGCAGGGTATAATCAGCCGGCAGCGCGGACTCGATGACCGCAACGCCCAGCGCGGCGGGGGTGATGATCTCGGCCGTCTTGATGCTGGTGTTGTTGGCGTAACCGCCCGCGACCAGAATACGGCCGTCCTGCAGCAGGGTCGCAGAATGGGCGTAGCGGGGTGTATTCATGCTATCGGCAAAGGTGAAGGTTCCGCTGACAGGATCAAACATTTCCACCGAGCGGGTGATCCCCCTGGTCATTCCGCCGATAAACAGAATCTTGCCGTTAGGTAAAACAACAGAATGAAAATACTGGCGACCACTGCTCAACATCGTTCCGGTTAGAGTCCACGAACCGGCGTGCGGATTAAAAATTTCACCTCGATTGGATGAGGCTGAACCTGCGGCCAGAATACGGCCGTCAGGAAGGGGGGTCAAAGAAAAATTGCACCGTGCTGCACTCATGTCTCCAGCGGCGGCAAAAAGCCCTGTCGCAGGATCGTATATTTCGCAGGATTTGATAAAGATGCCCATGCCAGGCGTGGTCGTACGCAGTCCTCCGGCGATGAGCACGCGTCCATCGGGCAGCAGCGCCGCGGCATGGCCTGAGCGGTCGGTCAAAAGACCTCCGGTCGTGGAAAAGGCGCCTGTTGCCGGATCATAGATCTCCGCAACCGCATGGGTCTGCGGCCCCTGTTGATGCTGACCGGCGGCGATCAGGACAC
>JAKJDB010000574.1 GCA_022706175.1 Candidatus Zhuqueibacterota bacterium
TTGGCCATTTTGGCGCTGGTGCTGGGCTGGGGGTTATTGGCTTTTTCCGCCATGTTTGTCCTTTCCACTGTGGCGGGTCTGATCGTGTCCTTATCCCTGATCCGGAAGCACTTTGCACCGTTGGGCCTCCGATTTGACGCAGCCCGTTATCGCCGCATGCTCACGCGTTCGGCCAACTTTGGCCTGGCTTTGTTCATCGCCTCTTCGTATGAAAAGCTGGATGTGCTGATGCTGTCGTGGATGAAAGACATGGACACAGTGGGTCTGTACAGCGCGCCCAGCAAGCTGCTCAGCTTTACCAATCTGATCCCGACGATTTTCGCCACCGCCTTTTTTCCGCAGATGGCCCGCTTCGTGAGTAATAAGGCTGAGCTGTCGCGCATTTTCTCCATCGCGGTCAAACATCTGTTGATGCTGGCGATCCCTCTGGTGGCCGGCCTCTATATGATCTCTGATCAACTGACGGTCCTGGTCTTCGGCAGCGCCTTTGGCGATTCGGCGGCGGTGCTGCGCATTCTGTCTTTTGCCGCCGGCATCCTGTTCATCAATCTTTTTCTCGCCAGCTTGTACGGCGCCACCAATCATCAGGGCAAAATTGTCCAGATCGAGATCATCGCTTTGCTCTTTAAAATCATCGTCAATCTTTTGCTGATCCCGGAGTATTCCTATCGCGGCGCAGCTTTGTCCACCGTCGCCACCGAGAGCCTGGTGCTGGTGCTGGCACTGAGCTGGGCGGTGCGTCACATCGCTCCGATCAGCGGTCTGTTATTTTTCAGCAAGTTCCTGGCCGCCACGGCCGGCATGTGCGCGGGATTGTATGTTATGAGCGCATGGCCGCTGTTGATGTCTGTGGCCGGTGCGGTGTTCATCTATTTTCTGTTGTTGTTCGTCACGCGAGCGCTCGACGTCAACCAGATCAAACAGTATCTTGGCCATCTGCTATGAACACCCTGTCGCACATGGAGAGCAACCTGCAAAAGTTTTATCAGACCCACGCGGCGCTGGTGAGTTCTCCTTTTATCACCCGCGAGGGGCGGGTGAACAGCGATCTGCTGGAATCCGTCGGCCGGGCGATCGGGCTGCGTTGGGATTTGCGGCCGTTTCTCGACCTGGGATGCGGAACCGGCCTGCTCTCGACTTTTGCCGGAAGAAAACCGGGAATGTATATCGGCCTGGATCTGAACCGGCACGCCCTGTTCCCCGCTCTGCAGGGCGGATCCATTCATTTCGCACAGGGCAGTTCGCTGTCCCTGCCGTTGCGCGACGGGAGCATCGGCCTGCTGGCCTGCGTGGATAGTTTTGAACACTATCCGGACCACCACGCGGCGGCCGGGGAGATGTACCGGGTGCTGCGTGAGGACGGTCAACTTTTTCTCTCTGTGCCGACCTATTCAAATGTCGCCGGATGGGTGAAAAAAAGAATGGAGGCCGGCGGCAAGTACGCGCCCAATACCTGGGCGCCGTTCGATTATTGGAAACCGGAGGAATACGAGTTTTTTGTCACCCCGGACCATATCCGCACTGTGTTCAGCAAAGCCGGGTTTAAGCACTTTTCGTTTACCGGCCTCGCCTCCGAGCTGGTCTATGGCCTGGCGCCGTGGTTGTGGCACCCCAAGTGTCCCCCGATTTTTGAGCAGGTGGCTATCCGGGTGTTCCGTCTGTTCGCCAAACCGGTGACCAGGCTCTTTCCTCACTGGAGCCTGCACACCGTGTGGCGGATCGAAAAATAACCACGGATTTTTCCTGCTACGCTCGGCTGTCTTATCGTTTGCCAGCGCACGCTTTACTTTCTGCCTGTTACTCCTGCCTGCCTTTGTCCCGAATCAGATAACCTTTTAAAAACGCCCAAAACGCGCGTTTGCGTTCGCATGATTGCCTCCACAGCGCGGCCGGCCCGAGCCGGCTGAATCCGCTGCGCCGCCGGCGGTCAAATCCCTCTGCCGCAAGGGCGAGCAGACCGATGAACGCATACAGATCGGCAAGGTTGGCGCTGGGACTGTGACCGATCTGGATAAAATCGGTGGTGTAAGGGGTAAAGAGCCCATCCAGCAGATTGCCCAGGATGCCCCCGGAGAGGCCGAGCAGCGCGATCCTTGACCAGCAGCCGGCAGATCCTTGTGCGCGATAAAAGGAGAACAGCGGGAAGGCCAGCAACAGCAGAAGAATCCGCAGGAAGAAAAACAGGATCCCCACCCACTGCGGCAGGTCCGGAACAAACCAGGAAAAGCCGCGATAGTTGGGGACAAAGGTGATGAAGAGCAGGTCGTCGATGATGGGTGTGCGGCAGCCCGGCAGCTGTGTAGAGCGGACGAACGCTTTGGTCAGCTGGTCCACGAGCGCCAGAAAAAGGGTTGGGAGGATCCAAAAGCTGACTATTTTCGGACGACCTTGATTGTCGGACATTGCCTTCTTCGGCTAGAAAAGACAGTATCTGAATCCAAATAGTACGACGCTACCCTTGCGGCCGGCTTCAGGCGCATCATGATCCCAGTAGGCTGCATAACCTTCCTCGCCCTCAGAGTAGGTCCAGTGCGTGGACCGGGTGGACCAGTGATAGCCTGCGCCGATGATCAAATTGATCCTGTAGGAGAGCACGATCTCTGCGGTCATCAGCGTCTGAACGGAGAACAGCAGGGTGCTCACGGTGGCGCTCTGGTCATCTTTGCGCATGGGCAGGTCCATACCAAGGCCGATCTGCAGGCCGGAATCCATACGCCGGCTTTCCCATAACCGGCCGCGGCCGCGAAGGCTAAAGCCAACGCCCCAATCCCGGTGGTCGTCGGAATCCTTCATTTGCAGAAGGTGAGCGCCAACGCCAAGATCCAGATCCGCCAGGGGACTGCTACGGAGATCAAGTCCGTACTGAGCATAAGGAGTGAAAAGCGGCGG
>JAKJDB010000575.1 GCA_022706175.1 Candidatus Zhuqueibacterota bacterium
GTTCTCCGGTGACCTTTGATTCCACCTACCAGCAGCTCAGGCCGGCGGATCTGTTGTTCTTTGGCGCCGATCCGCAGCGCATCACCCATGTGGCGCTCTATCTCGGCCATGGTCGATTCATCCACAGCGATGGGCTGGTGCGCATCAACAGCTTTAATCCAGCGGATAAAAATTACAGCGGCCATCGGGTTAAAGGCCTGCAGGCCGTTCGCCGCATTCTCAACCAGTGAACGGCCGCGCCGGACCGACCGCCGGCCGGGAATACCGGCTAAAAAAAAACTTGACAATTGATGCTGAACTGATAAATTAAATGTTGTTTTGCAGGTTGTGCAGCGACCTGTCCCCCTATCCTAGCCATGAAGGCCCTGATTTGCATCCTCTGAGCAGCCTGTTGGAAACCAACGCATCTATTACATATTCTAGGGCACGTTAGAACACAAAGAATTAAAAGAAGTATCTTAATCCACTACGGAAATTGTCTAGTGTGACAGCGTTTTTTCCATCAGCAGGCGCTGTTATGCACCTTTAGCAGGAGGACCCCACGCTGAACTGTATTGGTTGCACCTCGACACCGAAATCCTTTGCGCACCTTCCCTGTAACCAATTTTCAGAAAAAATCTTTGCCACAAAGGAGATGTTATGAAGAAGCTGTTGTTCCTTTTATTGATCGTGCCCGCGCTGACGTTTGCGGTGGGACAAGCCGGCAGTCAATTGGCCTTTGACGGCCTGGACGATGTCGTGCAGGTTGCATTCGCGCCGGTTCTGAACACCCTCTCGGGCGACTACACGCTGGAGACCTGGTTCAATCGCAACGCCTACAGCAATTATGACCGATTGGCGGATCGGGAAAATGTCTTTGCCTTTTACTTGGGCCCAAACAACACCGTCGGTTTTCGCGGACCTTTGGGAAGCCCGGAATTGAACTCCCCCAACAACACCGTGACCGCTGGATGGCATCACGTGGCCGTCCGATGCAGCACCGTGGCCTCGGTCGTCACCGCCACCCTGTTTTATGACGGCAATCCAGTGGCATCGCTCACTCATCCGAGTTTGTCGTTGCCTACTGATCAAGGCACCGATCTGTTCCTCGGCAACCGCAGCACTCTGGACCGGCCGCTGAACGGCGGCATGGACGAAGTGCGTCTGTGGAACATCGCGCGTACAAACGAACAAATCAAAAAAGATCGCGGTGCCGTTCTGACCGGCGCAGAGCCTGGGCTGATCGCCTACTACAAATTGGATGATGGGCCTCTTCAACTCGTCGTTGACGCCACCGTGCAGGGCGTCAACGGCCGATTGGGCGTGACGGATCTCGTTGATGGCACCGATCCCCTGTGGCAGCCCTCCGGTGCAGCGATTGGTTTCAACCTTTCGACACCCAATGTCGCCACCGTCCTGCCCATCGCTTCAGCGCTCACCATCACCTGGGCTGTAAATCCCGAGCTCGCGCAGATCAATGTGCTTTATTCGTCCGATAGCGGCGCCAGTTGGAGCATTCTGGGTTATCGCGTGGCCAATACCGGCAGTTTGGCCACCTATGTGCCCGGTGTGGCAACCACCCATGGCCTGTTCCGTGTTGCTCATCCGGACAGCGCTGTTTTGCTGGATGACAGCGACCATGAGATGACCTTTCTGGATCCCGGCAACTGGAAACAGACCATTATCAAGGAAGCCGAAGAGGGCGTTCTTGCCGATCGGATGCAAACCAGCGTGGACGGTCGAGCGTTTGAGTGTGGTTTCGTTTTCAGCAAAAAAGAAAACGTCGGCACTGTCTCGATCCCCTTCACTGTCAACCAGGCCGGGCTCTATGTCATTTGGGGCCGCACCCGCGCTGTGGGTGGATCGGCCAACTCTATCTACTGGAGCATGGACGGCGGTGCGGAGAAAATATGGGACACGCAAAAAAGAGACCGCTGGATTTGGGAGACGCTGGCTGATCGCGGCACGTCATCCGGCTATCCCGATGCAGAAGTCAAACCGGTTCTTCTGAATCTGTCCGCCGGCCAGCATACACTGAAATTCCGCGCCCGCGAAACACATTGCCGTTTGGACCAGATCAGAATCACCAACGACCTCGCCGCCCGCATTTCGGCCTCTCCCGCCAAATGGATCGAGCTGGTCAGCCCGCACGGATGGGAGCAGGTTCCGCATGGCAGCACCTTTGAGATCAAATGGTCCTCCTCGGGCATCGGCGACAAAGTCAGCATCGAATACTCGACTGAACGGACCTTTAAACAGCCTGTTCTCATCACGGATCAGACAGCCAACGACGGTTCGTATCTCTGGCAGGTTCCAAACGAAAATTGCGAATCGGCTCATATTCGAGTGACCGCGGGAAATCCGGGCGATTGTCCGGCGGATCAAAACCACAATGAATTTGCGATCATCGATCCACCGCCCCAGATCATCGTGCAGACGCCCAACGGCGGGGAAACGTGGCAGGCCGCCAGTTCCCAGCAGGTCGGCTGGATCAGCAAACAGTATACCGGGCTGGTCCATGTCTGTTACAGCCTTGACAACGGAAAGAACTGGAACACCCTGGCGGAGAACCAAGCAGCGTCCGACACCATCCAGTGGACTCTGCCGGCCACTCTTTCCGATTCGTGCCTGATTCGAGTAGCCGCAGCCGGCAGCGGAACACCGAGCGATCAGAGCGATTCGGTATTCGCCATCATCTCCAAACCGCCCATTCCGACTGAGAATGACTTTGCGCTGTACTTTGACGGAGTCAATGATTTTGTGGAGATCCCCAACCACGCCAGCTTGAACGTGTCCACACGATTCACCATCGAGTTCTGGATGAAGACGAGCACGCCGACCCAGAAATGGACCCGCATCATGGAAAAAGGCTCCTGGGATGAATACTATATGGGCTTTTACGGCGGCGG
>JAKJDB010000576.1 GCA_022706175.1 Candidatus Zhuqueibacterota bacterium
ATAACGCCGAGAAGGATCAACAGAACGCCCATGAGCTCATCCAGCTTGCGCTGATTGAGTTGATCTCGGCTGGCCGCTTTGGTTTTCGAAGGTTTCTTTGCCATATCGGTTCGTTATATGCGAAACGGGTTGGTGGAATTGACCGGATCATGGACGGCCAAGAAACCGCTCCTCTCAGCCGCAGGATGAACGGCACGATTCATCGCGGCAAAAGCCGGATGGCGCCGTCGGTGTAAACCGGCAGCACATCGAGCGAATTGAGCCGGGAACAGATTTCGAGATCATCCGCATAGCCGATCTTTTGCAGGTGTTCCCCGTGTGGACTGGCGATCATCATCGCCAGCAGGTCGATTTTATGATCGCGGTCGACAGCCGCCGCTCCCCGGGCCTGTTCCGTCAACTGCAGTTTGTCTTTCAAAATCTCCTGCAGCCTTTCGACCAGCAGTCCGGCGCAGACCGTATCTTCCAACGACTCTTCGCCATCCTGGCCGGAACAGATGATCACCACATCCTGATCGACGGTGCTGAGAAAAGAGATCACGCTGTGCAGATTCAGAAACGACAGCACCAGGGTGCGCTGTGCGCCCTGAGCCCAGAGCAGAGCCCGTGTGCCGTTGGTCGTGGTCAGGATGATGATCTTGCCCGCCACTACCTCGGGCTGAAACTCTTTGGGCGAATTGCCCAGATCAAAACCGTCGATCCGGCGGCCGTGGCGCTCGCCGGCGAACAGCAGCAGCGGACGCGGGTAAATGGCGGCCGCATCATAGGCGTCCGCCACCTCCGCCACTGGAATGATCTCCCTGCAGCCGTTGGCCAGCGCGGTGCAGATGGTGCTGGCCGCGCGCAGGACATCGATGACCACAGCGATGCTGTCCTCCAAACGCGGCTGATAAGCGGACGAAGGATCTCTGACAACATCGATTTTCATAAAGCGACCCTGGTTGTCTTATTGAGGCGATCGTTTGACGAACGGCGTCTCACACACCACAGCAGGCGCCTGCGTATTGCGTATTTCAATCGACAATGGTGTGCCGACCGCGGCCAGCGCGACAGGCACATAGCCGGTGCCGATGCCTTTTTCCAACATGGGCGAAAACGAACCGCTGGCGACCGTGCCCACCGGCTGCGAGCCGGAAAAAATCCGGTAGCCATGGCGCGGAAACGCCTTGCCTTCCATGGAGAAACCGATCAGCTTGCGCGTGACGCCCTGCTCGCGCACACGCTGCAGACTTTCGCGGCCGATGAAATCGCCCTTGGCGAGTTTGGTGACCCAGCCCAGACCGGCCTCCAACGGATTGGTGTTCTCATCGATGTCATTGCCATAGAGACAATACTTCATCTCCAGCCGCAACGTATCGCGCGCACCCAGGCCTATGGCTTCGATGTCGAACTCTTTACCCGCCTCCATCAACGCCGACCAGACCCGGGCCGAATGCTCAACCGGAAAACACAGTTCAAAGCCCGGCTCGCCGGTGTAACCGGTGCGCGACAACATCATGTGCACGCCCGCCGCTTCGCCTTCACGCAACCAGTAAAAAGGAATCTGCTGCAAATCGATGGACGTCAGCTTTTGCAGGGTGGCGAAAGACTTGGGGCCCTGCAACGCCAGCAACGAACAGCCGTCGCTGCGATCCTCCAGCGAAACACCGGGGATCAGGTGGCTGTTCAACCATTCCCAGTCCTTTTTCAGGTTGGAGGCGTTGACCACCAGCATGTAGCGGTCCTCGGCAAGACGATAGACTAAAAGATCGTCGACAATGCCGCCGTTCTCATAACACATGGTCGAGTACTGCACCTGATGGATCGCCAGTTTGGCGACATCGTTGGTGGTCATTTTTTGCAGAAAGGGCAAGGCCTGCGCTCCGGCGACAAAAAATTCACCCATATGGGAAACGTCGAACAACCCCACGGTGGAGCGCACGCGACGATGCTCCTCCATGATGCCGCGATATTGAATCGGCATATAATAGCCGGCGAACTCGACCAGCTTGGCGCCCAGCTGCCGGTGTATGTCGTAAAATCCTGTTTTTTTGATTTCCATGATCTATCTCTATCTTTTCATTAAAGGTTAGAAGCTGCCTGCCTGCATCTTATAAAGTAATAAGTATTTCCCATAGTGTCAAGGCCATTTTCAAGATTAAATTGAAAGGAATCAAGGCGGGGACGAACGGCAAGTTCAACTGCGGCCACGCGCGGTAAAAGCACGCGGCCGCAGTGCCCAGTGATTAAAAAAGATTGATCACATCGTTAAATATGACGAAAACCATCAACGCCAACAGCAGCGCCATGCCGATCTGCTGGGCGACGATCTTGATCTTGGTCGACACCGGCCGGCGGATCACGGCTTCGATCAACAGCAGAACCAGGTGACCGCCGTCCAGCGCCGGGATCGGCAGCAGGTTCAGAATCGCCAGGTTGAGGCTGAGAAAGGCGGTGAACATCAGCAGGCTGCCGAAACCGGAGCGGGCGGAATCGCCGGCCAGCTGGGCGATGCGCACCGGACCGCCCAAACCCTCCTTTAACGACACTTCGCCGGAGAAGAGCATGCCGAACGATTTGAACACCAGCACCGTGAGCCGCCAGGTTGAGGTGAAACCGCTGGTGATGGATTCCATCAGGCCGGCTTGACGGACTCGCGTTTTCGGCTCAACGCCGATGAGCCCGATCTTTTGGATTTTATCCAGCTGCGGAGTGATCGTGGCCGAAAATTTCTCGCCCGCCCGTTCCCATTCGACCAGCACCGCTTTGTCCGGCGCGGCATGAATGATCTCGACCAGCTGGTCCCAACTGCCGATCGGTTTTTGATCCACAGTCAAAATCTTGTCGTTCTCCTGCAGTCCGGCGGCCTTGGCCGGCATATTGTCGACCACATGCCCCACCACC
>JAKJDB010000577.1 GCA_022706175.1 Candidatus Zhuqueibacterota bacterium
CCGCCATGACCTGAAATGGCCGGAGACGGCGGATTATGATTCCATGTCCACGGCCGTGCCGGCCGTGACCCTGACGCATACCGAGGTCTACCTCAACCATACGTTCACCGATGAGAAGGAAAAGCAGGTGCTGTGCGGCTTCAAGTATTTTGATCAGGCAACCGGCCGCTGGTATCAGCAGCCGCGTTCAGCCTGGCTGCAGAAAACCGGCCAGGGGCATCTCTTCTATTTTATGTTCGGACACAAAAACAACGATTTTGAAAATCCCGTGATCACGCAGCTGCTGCTCAACAGCCTGACCTGGCAGCCTTGAGTGCGACCGCATTTTCCTCTCCATGCTGTTCCTGGATGCGGCGTCTTCTCGATCGCCGGCGCCAAGGGCTGTGCGTGTAGAAAACGGTTTGCCGGGGAATCCCGTGGGAACACTGATGGAATACGATGAAAGAATGAATGCGAATCCTGTGAACCGGACGATTGTTCGGCTTGCCGTGCTGCTGACCCTGGTGTGTCTGGTGACCTGCCGTCGCGCCGCTGTGACGCTTCCCGTGCAGGAGAACATCTCCGGGCATTGGCAGACATCCGGCGATCAACTCGTGCTCATCCACGGCGAGAGGTTGATGGCGCAACAGGAGCTGGCTCGCTTTTATCGACGGCGCAACTATGAGCCCGGTTGGAGCGAGAACGGCGTGCCTCGGCCCTGTGCCGATTCGTTGATTCGTCAACTGTCGCAGGCAGAGCAGGAAGGGCTCGTTGGTTCCTCCTATCATCTGGCCGCATTGATGGAGTTGAACCAGCCGCAGCGGATCTCCCGCAAGCAGGTAAAGTGGGCAGCAGACCGACTGGCGGAGCTCGACATTCTGCTCAGTGACGCCTTTTTGCTGTTCGCCAGCCATCTGCAGTCCGGCCGGGTTAATCCGCGGACGTTTGACGCCGAGTGGTTTGTGCGCCGGGACAGCGCGGACGTAGTGGTGTTGCTGGAAGAAGCGGTACGCAACGGAGAGGTGTGTCAAAAGTTGGAGGATCTGCGGCCGCATCATCCTTCCTACCGCCGCCTCTGCCAGGCCTTGGCCCGCTTCCGGACACTGGCGCAGCAGGGGGGATGGCCCAGCGTAGAGTATGTGGCCAAACTGGAACCGGGCGCACACAGCCCGCGCATCGCTCAGGTCCGCCGGCGTCTGCTGGTGACCGGGGAATGGAGCGGCCGGTCAACAGCGCCGGACAGCCTTTTCTATGATGAGGCGCTGGTGGAGGCGGTGAAAAGCTTTCAGAGGACGCATGGGCTGGAGTCGGACGGCGTCATCGGTTGGAGTACGGTACAGGAGATGAACGTCAGCGCGGAGCAGCGCTGCACGCAGATCATCGTCAATCTGGAGCGCTGGCGCTGGCTGTATCGCGACCTCGGCGATCGTTATATCCTGGTCAATATTCCCTCTTTTGAGCTGGAAGTGGTGGAGCAGGACAGCATCGTCATGTCCATGAGAGTGGTGGTCGGAAAGCCGGCGCGGCGCACACCGGTGCTCAGCGATATCATGACTCACCTGGTGCTCAACCCGTACTGGAATGTGCCGGTCTCCATCATCCTGCACGACATGATTCCGGAAATACGACGGCGCCCCCACTATCTCTCCGATCGTGGCATCCGTCTTTATCCCAACTGGGATATCAAACGGTCTCCGGTCAATCCCGCAAGCGTCGATTGGAGCAAACTTAACAAGAACAATCTGCCTTATCTTTTCCGTCAAGATCCGGGGCCGGAGAATGCGCTGGGTCGGGTCAAGTTCGTTCTGCATAACGATTTCGACGTCTACCTGCATGACTCGCCGACGCGGGGATTGTTCACCCGCGCTGAACGGGCTTTCAGCTCCGGATGCATCCGTTTGCAGCGGCCCATCGATCTGGCGGTTTACCTGTTGCGCGACTCTCCATCTTGGAACCGAGAAGCGATTCTGCGCACGATCCAAACCCAGCGCGAAGTGACCATCGCCTTGCCCAGGCCTTATTCTGTTCACCTGCAGTACTGGACCGCCTGGATCACTGCGCAGGGCGAACTGAGATTCGGCCGCGATATCTATCAGCGGGATCAAAAGGTGGCGGACGCTTTAGCCCTTCAACCGAAAGAGATCCCCGTCGAGCGGCCTTCGTTCGCCTCAGGCTCCGGCGAGCAATGATCGTTCAGCGGCCGGCGCTTGTGCGCTGCTTATTGAGGTTTGCTCCTGCAGGTGTTGATGCCGAAGGGCAGATAAGCCGGGCACCAGCGCACCAGTGCGGTGGCTAACAGCAGCAAACCCAACAGACCGAAATAATTTTTGTAAATCACCCCCAACGCCAGGATGATCAGTCCCAGAACGATGCGGATCGTCCGGTCTACTGAGCCGATGTTTTTTGTCATGATGTGTTTCCTTGTTAGAGTTCAGCTTTCAGTCAGAATAGTGGTTTGTTCATTTAAACGATGATGCGGCTGAAAAAATTTCCCTGTCTGCACATTTTTTAAAACCCTGCTCAGGCAGCATGTTTTTTCCCGGAAAGGAACCTGCGTGGACGATGGAAGAGTGATGGTGACCGGCGCCTCGGGTTTTGTCGGTGGGCATGTAGTGCGCCTCGCCCTGCCGCAGGGTGAGGTGGTCGGTCTGGCCAGATCGCCGGCGCCGCTGCGGCATCCCAACCTGGCCTGGGCGCAGCTGGATCTGTCACATCCTGGCGCGCTTGAACGGGCTTTTAAAGAATATCAGCCGACAGTGGTGGTCCATGCCGCTGCTCTTTCGGATATCGACGCCTGCGAACGCGATCAGACGCTGGCCTATGGCATCAACGTGCAGGCCACCGGACATCTGGTGAGGTTGTGCCGTGAATTCGGCAGCCGGTTAGTGTTCACCTCTACGGAT
>JAKJDB010000578.1 GCA_022706175.1 Candidatus Zhuqueibacterota bacterium
TCATTCTGCCGGTGCATCTCAAGGCCAAATATCTGGCGGCGATTTTCATGGCGATCTCTCTGATCGCGGGCCTTCAGAGTCAGATCACCGGTGCGGACGAAGGGATTGCCCATCTGGCTCACCTGGGCGGCGGTCTGGCCGGATGGCTTCTTCTGCGCGGCAGCGCCGCCGTGCACTCCTTTCTGTTCGAATACCATAAAAGGAGACAGTGGCGCCGGATGGGAAAACAAAGACAGCGGGAGAGACAATTGACCGCGCAGCGTAGACAAGTGGACGAGCTGCTGGATAAGATCAACCAGGTGGGCTATGCCAACCTGACAGAACAAGAGAAATCGGTATTAAAGAAAGCAGCGGAACGACTATCGAATGACACGTAAAACACAGATCCTGATCCGTCCCTGCGTTTGTCTGCTGCTCCTGCTGGCCGGCATCGGCCTGACCGATGAGATCGTCCTCATTCATCAGACCTCCGGTGAACGTCTGGCGGGCCTCAGCACCATTCGCGCCGGAGGATATGATTTTGTCTCTTTGGCCGATTTTGCGCAAACCCTCGACCTGCCTTACACGCAGAACACACTGCTCAAAACGTTTCAGATAAAATCCCGCAAAACCATTCAGATCCTGGCGCTGAACCCGTTCATCCGCGTGGATGAAGAGATCCGGCAGATGCCCGTCCCCATCCTTTTTCAGAACGGACGGTTTTATGCGCCGGTTCTCTTTCTCTTGCCCTGCATTCAGGACGCCCTGCCCTTTCCACTGGCTTTTCATCCGGAGCGTCAGGAGATCGCCGTCTCCACCTACCATGCCCGGGTACAGGGATTGACCGTAGAGGACAAACAGAACGGCGTGCTGATTCGCCTGCGGTTGAGCGAGAGCGTGCCGTTATCCAACGTCTACACATCGGAATCCAACGGCTGGTTCTATGTCGATGTCTATGCCGGACAGATCGAAAACGCCGCGGCCCTGCAGATCGACGACAAAAGCGCCATCGTCACCCAGACCATGAAGGTTCAACTCTCCAAAGACACCGCCCGCTTCGGATTCCGCCTCAACCGCACCATCAAGGAGAAAAACATTCGTCTGCAGGAGCAGCCCTTTGAAATCCTCATTGCGCTGCGCACCATGGAGCAAGTGTCCGCGGATCTTTTGGCCGAGTTGACTCGGGAACGGGAGAAATGGAAAATCGATCTGGTGATCATCGATCCGGGGCACGGCGGCAGGGATCCGGGGACCATCGGCGTGAGCGGTTATTATGAAAAACACTTGACCCTCGCCATCGCCAAAGAACTCAAGGCGGAACTGGAACGGCAGCTGAAAATCAAAGTGCTGTTGACGCGGGATTCGGATGTCTTTGTGCCGTTGCAGGAGCGCACCCAGTTCGCCAACCGGAAAAACGGCAAGCTGTTCATCAGCCTGCACGTGGATTCCAATCCCAACAAGAACCTGCACGGACACACCGTCTATTTTATGGGACCGGCCAAAACCGACGAGGCGCGGCGCGTCGCCCAATATGAAAATTCGGTGATCGAATACGAGGACAGCAAAAAAAAATACGCCGGTCTGTCTGACGCGGCGTTCATTCTGGCTGCGAATGCCAGCAACTCCTTCAACAAAGAGAGTCAGGATTTCGCCGACCTGGTGGACAAACAGCTCTCCAACCTACCCCACGCGCACAGCATCGGCGTCCGCCAAGCGGGCTTTTACGTTCTCTACGGCGCCTCCATGCCCAATCTTTTGGTGGAGAGCGGCTTTGCCTCCAACCGCCAGGACGAAAAGCGATTGAAGGATAAAGCCACGCACCGTTCGATCGCCAAAGCGATCACCCAGGGCGTTCGCGAGTTTAAAGAGCGCTACGAGATGGTCAACTAGACGCACAGCTGGCCCTGGCAGGCATCACGACGCTTCATCGCCTGCCGCAGTGCGCTGTACACCCTGGCTTTGTGCAACGGCCACAACGGTGCGATCAACAGCTCCGCCGGCGCTTCAGCGGTCACACGCTGCAGCACTCGATCCGCAGGAGTTCTTGCTAAAAAATCGATCAAGACATCCACATACTCGTCCAACTCGAGCGCACGGAAGGCGCCCTCGCGATAGAGCCGCTCTGCCGCCGTGTCCTTCAACACCAGCATGGGGTGCAGCTTGAGTTCGTGGACCGGCAGCTGCGCCAAGCGGTCTGCGGTCTCCATCATCATCGCATGATCCTCGCCGGGCAATCCCAGCATCAAGTGGACGCACACCCGCACGGGCAGCCGCGCCAGCCGCTGCACCGCTTGTTCAAAATCGGCATAGGTATGACCACGCCGTACCAGTTGCAGCGTACGATCATGCACGCTCTGCAGACCCACCTCGACCCAAACATCCACCCTTTCTGCCAACTCGGTCAACAGCGGCATCAGCTCTTCGCCGAGACAATCCGGCCGCGTGGCGATGGACACGCCGACCACACCGGGGAACGACGCGGCTTGTAAAAAAACCGGCCGCAGAACCTCGACCGGCGCATAGGTGTTGGTGGAAGCTTGGAAATAGACGATAAATTTGTTCACCCCTTTTTGCCGGCCGCGCTGCATGCCTCTAGCCACCTGTTGCGCCACCGGGATTTGCTGCAGAGACTCCCTTTTGGAAAAACTGTCGACCCGGCAGAACAGACATCCGTCGGTGCCGCAGCGGCCGTCGCGGTTGGGACAGGTCCATCCGGCATCTATGGATATTTTGCTCACCCGCTCGCCGTAGCGCTGCAACAAAAAACGGGCAAAAGAATAATAGGGCTCGGTTTCGTCCACGCTGCACCTTGAATCGATAGTTCGGTCAACGGCCTCACGCGTTCGCCCACACGATCCGGCCTCTCTTGATCACCATGCGGACATGATTGATGCCA
>JAKJDB010000579.1 GCA_022706175.1 Candidatus Zhuqueibacterota bacterium
GGACGTTCACCGGCCCACGATTCACGACCGGTTCAACTGCCCTCGTGAGAACGGGCTGAGCGAACTGCTGCTGGGCGAAGGCGAACCCGGAGACATTATCTACAAGTCCGCTTTTCGCGGATTGCATATCATCACCGCCGGCAGATCGGTGTCCAATTCTTTTCAGCTTTTTTCGGTCGAACGCACGCGTGAACTTTTGGCTGAAATGCGGAGATACTATGAAATCATCGTCATCGACGGACCGCCGTTGCTGCCGGTCAGCGATTCTCTGAAACTGGCCCAGGTGGCGGACGGAACGATCCTGGTGGTCAAAGCAGGACAAACGCCGCGCGAGGTGGCGGCTCATGCGGTCGCCATTCTCAAAGAGGCCGATCTGCCGCTTTGGGGAGTGGTACTGAACGACACCGGCGAGGTGCTGCCCTATTATTATCAACCCAAGTATTACGACGCCCATCAGTACCAGAAGGCCAAAGAAGAGGTGCAATGACGATGCCATCGCTCAAGCCCCTACTGCCGCAGGTCCCGGCGCCGACCTATATTCCATATCATGTGCCCTCCATCGGCGAGGAAGAGATCGCCGAGGTCGTGGACACCCTTCGATCCGGTTGGCTGACCACGGGTCCTAAAACCGCCCGGTTTGAAAAAGAGATGGCCGCCTTTGTCGGCGCCCCATACACGGTGGCGGTTAACTCGTGCACCGCGGGCCTGCACCTTGCCCTGGCAGCTGCAGACCTGCGTCCCGGCGACGAGGTCCTCACCACCCCCTACACCTTTGCGGCCACGGCGGAAGTGATCATCGCCTGCGGCGCGCGTCCGGTCTTTATCGACGTCGAGGCGAATGGCTTTAACTTGGATCCGGCCCAAATCGAGCGGGCGGTGACTCCGCGCAGCAGAGCGATCATCCCGGTGCATTTCGCCGGGGAACCCTGCCGAATGGACGAGATCCAGGAGCGGGCGCAGCGCCACTCGCTTAGGATCATCGAGGATGCCGCCCATGCGCTCGGCGCCGCCTATCGCGGCAACAAGGTCGGCGCGCTTTCAGAGACAACGGTTTTCAGTTTCTATGCCACTAAAAACCTGACCACCGGTGAAGGGGGAATGGTCTGCACGCTGGATGCAGAGCTGGCGGCAAAGATAAAAAGATTGAGCCTGCATGGTTTGTCGCGCAACGCCTGGAATCGATACGCCAGGGGCGGCCATTGGTACTATGAAATCATGGAAGCCGGTTTTAAATACAATTTCACCGATCTGCAGGCCAGTCTGGGGCTGCATCAACTGATCAAATTTCCCGCCATGCAGCAACGCCGTCGCCGGCTGGCCGTCCTCTACCGCTCCCTGCTGGAAGAAGTCGACGAGCTGCAGATGCCCCCGGATCCGGCGGACGTGGAGCACGCGTGGCATCTTTTCGTCATTCGTTTGCGGCCGGGTCTGCTGAAAATAGACCGTGATCAATTCATCGAAGCGCTGCATGATCACGGCATCGGCACCAGCGTCCATTTCATTCCACTGCATCTGCATCCGTATTACCGAAACGCGTACGGATTTCGCCGCGGCGATTTTCCCCACGCCGAAGCGGCCTATGACGGGGCGATCTCCCTGCCGCTCTATCCTCAATTGGAGGAGGAGAAAGTGGAGACGATCGCCAGGGTGGTAAAAAAATTGATACGGCAAAATAAGAAGCGTGTTCACTCATTCATCAAAGAAGAGCTATGATCAAACGAGCGTTCGACCTCATCGTATCCATCGCTGCGAGCATTGTGACGCTTCCGCTCTGGTTGTTCATCGCTGTAGGGGTTAAACTCAGCTCAGCCGGCCCGGTTCTGTTCAGACAACAACGGGTTGGCCGATTCGGCAAGCCATTCACCCTGTACAAATTCCGCAGCATGCGCACGGCGTCTGCTCAACCGGGGCCCTGTATCAGCACCAGCAATGATCCGAGAATCACCCGGTTCGGCCAGTACCTGCGCGCCAGCAAAATGGATGAATTACCGCAACTTTTCAACGTGATCAAAGGGGACATGAGCCTGGTGGGTCCCCGTCCGGAGGTGCCCGAGATCGTCAAGTTGTACACGCCGGAACAGGCCAAGGTTTTGAGCGTGCGGCCCGGGCTGGTGGGCCCTGCGCAGATCATCGGCCGCAGCGAATCCAGTATGTTTCCCAAAGACGTCAAGGACCCGGTCGCCTATTACGTCAAGCATATTTTGCCGGACAAGCTGGTGATCGATCTGGAGTATTCCAAACAGGCGCGGTTGTTGAGCGACATCAAACTGCTCTTCCGCGGCGTCTATGCCACCATCGTCGGATCGCTGCACCCGTCGCAATTGAAAAATGCCAGCTGTTGGCCCTATCTGTTCTATGCCGACCTCCTGCTGGCTCTGGCCGCCTATTATCTCGCGTATCAGCTGCGGTTCGAAGGCTGGATACCACCCAATGAGTTGAACATTTTCTGGCGCACGGTGCCCATCGTCTTTGCATTGCGTTTGATCGGCTTTGTCTATTTCAAGCTGTATCGAACCTACTATAAATATCTCTCGCTGCATGATCTCATCCGCATGGTGCTCAGCTGCAGCGCAAGCTCTCTGGCCATCGTCTTCCTGGTGTTTTTCGCCGGCCAACGCATGCACTCCCGCTCAATTTTCATCATCGATTGGGTTTTACTGGTCGGTCTGATGGGCGGGTTACGGATTCTGTTGCGCTTGTGGCTGGAAAAGCCCGAGGCCACCAGCTATAAGCCCAAAACCAACGTACTGATCATCGGCGCCGGCGATCTGGGGGAAACCCTGGCGCGGGATTTCTCGAAAAACGCCTCCAGCTACCAGGTGGTGGGTTTCATCGACGACAATCCGGCGAAAATCGGCACCACCATTCACGGC
>JAKJDB010000025.1 GCA_022706175.1 Candidatus Zhuqueibacterota bacterium
GCAAAAAAATCACCGAGGCTTTGCAAAAAGCGCTTGGTCCATCCAAAGGTCTGACGCGGATCGGCATCATCAACACCCTGGGGCAGCGCGCGGACGCCGGTTCTGCCGCGGCCCTGATCAAAACCCTGAATCACAGCGATCCCGCGGTGGTCGCCGCGTCCGCCGCCGCCTTGGGAAAAATAGGCACTCCGGTCGCTGTGGCTGCCCTGGAGCAGGCTTTGCCGAAAATGAAGAACGATCTATTGCCCACCGCTCTGCAGGCCCTGCTCCAGGCTGCGGATAAACTGGCGCAGACCGGCAACGGTTCCGCTGCGCTCACGTTGTACAAAAAACTGCAGGCGCCCGAGTATGCGGCGCCTATTCGCGCGGCAGCGCTGAGCGGCCAGGTTTTGGCCGACCAGGCTCAGGGCCCAAAGATTCTTCTCAATATCCTGGAGACCGCCGATGAGGACCAGAAATCCATGGCCATCACTCTCCTGTCTCGCTTGCCGGCTGAGGTGAAAATGGCCCCCTTTGCCGCGCTGTTGACCAGGCTTTCGGCTGAACTCAAGGTGCAGCTGCTCACTGCTCTGGCTGTCCGCGGTGATCGTTCGGTTCTTTCCAGCGCGGTTGCTGCGGTTGAGGATGAGAACCAGGCGGTGCGGATTGCTGCGCTGAAATCACTGTCCGCTCTCGGCGACGCGTCAACGGTCTCTTTGCTGGCCAAGACGGCTGCGGTAAAAAGCGATGACGAGAAAAAAGCGGCGCAGGAAAGTTTATATCTGCTGAATGCGCCGGGTGTGGATGAGGCGATCATGCAGGCGATCCGCAATGCCGACGGTGCGGTCAAGGGGGAACTGATCGCCGCTGTAGGGGAACGTAACCTCATTGGCGCCACGCCGCTGCTTTTTGCCGCGGCCCGGGATGAAAACCCCGGCGTACGTTTGGCTTCCATCAAGGTGCTCGGCCAAACCGCGGCGGCCGGCGATCTGCCGGCCATGATCGATCTGCTGCTGCAGACCAAGAGTGAGAAAGAGCAGAACGAAGCGGTGACCGCTTTAACCGCGGTTTCATCCAAGATCGCAGAAGCGGACAAACGCGCGGAATTGGTGCTGGCCAGGCTGACGCAGGTGAAAGACGAGTCCGGACGGATTGCGCTGCTGAGGGTGCTGGGCCGTATCGGCGCTGCGCCCGGCCTAGCGGTCCTTCGTTCCGCGCTCAACGACAAGAGCGGTGAAATTCAGGTGGCGGCCATCCGCGCGCTCTCTGATTGGCCGGACAGCGAGCCCATCGACGACCTGAGAACGCTGGCGGAGAAGAGCGCCACGGCCCGCAACCAGGTGCTGGCTTTGCGCGGCTTTATCGGCTTGATCAAAAAAGACGGCGGCCGGCCGGAGGAGCAGTCCGTCGCTCTGTTTCAGCAGGCGTTGGCCCTGGCCAAGGAGGACGCAGAAAAGATCAGCGTTTTGTCCGGCCTGGGAGAGCTCAACAGCCTCGCCGCACTTGAAACGGCGCTGGGATGTCTGGGGAGCAGTGGGCTGCACAATGAGGTCGGCGCCGCGGTGCTCAAGCTCGGCCGCAAATTGTGGAGCAAAAATCCCGTGCCGGTCAAACAGGCGGTGGAGCAGGTGCTGGCCGTGGTCGACAACCAGGTGCTGGTGGTCGATTTGAACAATCTCAAGGCCAGGATCAAATAGCGTAGGCATGCCGCTAAACAGGAAAAAGGGCTTGAATGTAATGCCATTTTATGCTAATTTGAGTTTTACATTTACCAGCGAAAGGATTGTGGGTTATGAGTGAACACAAAAATGGTCTGGTGGGAAAAGAGTTGTCCCGCCGGCAGTTTCTTGGCGGCACAGCCGTCGCCTCCTCGTTTATTATTGTTCCGCGTCATGTGCTCGGCGGCCCGGGCTACCAGGCGCCCAGCGACAAATTGAACATCGCCTGCATCGGCATCGGCGGCAAAGGATTTTCCGATTCGGAAAAAATGCAGGGTGAAAACGTCATCGCTCTGTGCGATGTCGATGAAGAAAAGTTGACTGAAAAACACGGCGAGCAGGATCAGGAGAAGAAAAGCCCTGCGGATCTTTTCCCTAAGGCCAAATTCTACAAAGATTTTCGCGTGATGCTGGACAAAGAGAAAGACATCGATGCGGTGACGGTCAGCACGCCGGATCACACCCACGCCGTGGCGGCGATGATGGCGATGAAGATGAAAAAACACGTGTTTGTGCAAAAGCCGCTGACCCACACCATCAAAGAGGCGCGTCTGCTCGCAGCAACGGCCAAAGAGATGGGGGTCGTCACTCAGATGGGCAATCAGGGACACGCTCAGGAAGGCGGCCGTCTGATCTGTGAATGGATCTGGGCCGGCGCCATCGGCGAGATCCGCGAAGCCCATTGCTGGACCAATCGTCCGATCTGGCCGCAGGGCATCGAGGCGCCCAAAGAGACGCCGTCCTGTCCGCCGACGCTGGATTGGGATCTGTGGCTGGGCCCGGCGCGCTGGCGGCCCTATCACCCGGCCTATGCGCCCTTTGCCTGGCGCGGATTCTGGGATTTCGACACCGGCGCCATCGGCGACATGGGCGCGCACATCATCGATCACGTCTACTGGCCGTTAAAGTTGAAATATCCTTCCAAGATCTACGCCAGTTCGACCCAGTTCACCGAAGCTTCGGCGCCTGAAGCAGAGGTGCTGGTCTACGATTTTCCGGCGCGCGGAAAAATGGCGCCGGTGCGCGTGTACTGGTGGGACGGCGGTCTGACGCCGCCGCGACCGGCGGACCTGGAGCCCGGTCGCCGCATGGGCGACGGCGGCGGCGGTGTGCTGTTCATCGGCAGCAAAGGCAGCATCATGGGCGGAACCTATGGTGAAAATCCGCGCCTGATCCCTGAGACCAAGATGAAGGACTTTAAACGGCCGGAAAAAACCATCCCGCGCTCTCCCGGCATCCATGAAGAATGGATCGCAGCCTGCAAAAAAGGCGATCCCAAAGCCACCACCACCAATTTTGAGTACTCGGGTCCTTTGACCGAAACCATGCTGTTGGGCAACGTGGCGGTGCGCATGAAAGAGAAGAACATGGTGTTCGAATGGGACGGCGAAAAAGGCGAAATCACCAATTGTCCGGAAGCCAACGCTCTGCTTCATTTCGAATATCGTAAAGGATGGACGCTGTAGTCAACCGTCCGGACCAATCTTTTTTGCTTTCGCTTGAAACAAAAGCCGTCGGATAAACGTTAAGTATTCGACGGGATAATTGAGGAGAAAGTTGCAATGGTCAAATTTTTCAGCACAATCGTCAAACTGGTAACCCTTGCATCCGTGGTGCTGGTCTTTTCCGCATTCGGTCAAACGCCGGCAGGCGGAGAAAAGATGGCGCCGTTGGACATTAAATTGCCCAAGCCCATGTTCATCGGCACGCCCACCAATATGAATCTGAAGAATCTGGAAAAGCCCTTGGGCAAAGCCCGGCCCGCTTTTCTGGCGCCGGTCGGCTGCAAGGTTCTTTCGCTGAATAAAACCGTCATCAGCACCGACGATGCGCCGGTGATCGGCGACATCCCCATGATCACGGATGGCGACAAAGAGGCGGAAGACGGCAGCTACGTCGAACTGGGGCCCTTTCAACAGAGCGTCACCGTGGACCTGGGCGCCAAGAGCGAGATCTATGCGATCATCATGTGGCACTATCACAAACAGGCGCGCGTCTATTTTGACGTTATTGTGCAGACTGCGGACGACAAGGATTTCACCACCAACGTCAAGACGCTGTTCAACAACGACGACGACAATAGCGCCGGTCTCGGCGTGGGCAAAGACCTGCTCTACATCGAAACCTCTGAGGGCAAACTGGTGGACGCCAAAGGCGTCAAAGGACGTTATGTGCGCTGCTACTCCAACGGCAACAACAACAACGATCTGAACCACTGGATCGAACTGGAAGTCTGGGGCCGGCCGGCCAAGTGACATGAGCCGGCGTTTCCTCGTAGTACTTTTCATTCTACTATCCGCAGGGGCGAAGCGCCCCATGCACACCGATGAAGCGGTTCACGCCGCCAAGTTCGGCGACCTGCTCGAACGCCGCCACTATCAATACGATCCCTTTGAATATCACGGTCCCACGCTCAATTATTTCACTCTGATTCCTGCCTGGCTTAGAGGACAACAGACTCTGGTGCAGGTGGATGAGGCGACTCTGCGCATGGTGCCGGCGTTTTTCGGCGTACTGCTGCTGCTGACGTTTCTGCTGTTCGGCAAACAATGGGACCGCACGGCGCTTTACATCGCCCTGGTGCTGACTGCTGTCTCGCCGGCCATGGTTTTTTACAGCCGCTATTATATTCAGGAAATGCTGCTGATCTGTTTCAGCAGCGCCGCCCTGGCAGGGGGCTGGCGCTTTGCCACTACGGGCAGGGCTCCCTGGGCCATCTTCACCGGCGCGGCCACGGGCTTGATGCACGCGACCAAAGAGACCTCGCTGATCGCCCTGTTCGCTTTGTCGGCTTCGCTGCTGCTCACCGCGCTGCTCTATAAGCCGCTGTTCGCCCCGCTGCGCAGCCGTGCGGGGGTGAAAAACAGCGCGCTGCTGGCCGGCGTCGCCCTGCTGGTATCCGGGCTCTTTTACTCGTCCTTCGGCTCGCATCCCGACGGCATGCTGGATGCGCTGAAAAGCATCCAGACCTATCTGAACCGTGCCGCCGGGCTTCATCAGACGCATCTGCATCCATGGTTTTATTATTTTCAGCTGCTGCTGTTCAACCACACTCCCGGCCGGCCGCTGTGGAGCGAAGCGGCCGTGGTGCTGCTGAGTTTGTATTCATTTTATTTGCTCCTTTTCAGGCGGTCTAAAGTTCCCGCTCTTTTGCTCTACCTCGGCGGGTACACTCTGCTCATGGCGATCATCTACAGCGCGTTGACCTACAAGACGCCCTGGAGTATGCTGGGCTTTTATCAGCCCATGATCCTGCTGGCGGCTTTTGCCGTGGCCCGGCTTGTACAATCGTTGCGAGGGAAAACATGGCGCTTCGCCGGCTATGGTGTGCTGCTTCTAATGGCCGGTCACCTGCTCTGGCAGACGTGGCAGCAGAACAGCCGGTACGAGTGCGATCCGTCCAACCCCTATGTCTATGGCCACACCAGCCGGGATGTGTTTAAAATCGTCGAGCGCATACGCCGACTGGCGCAGGCGCATCCGCTCGCCGATAAAGTATATATCGAAGTCATCTGCACCGCGGACGATTACTGGCCTTTGCCCTGGTATCTGCGGGACTTTACTCAAGTCGGTTACTGGAACCATGTAGAGTTGAACGCACCGCTGGCGGAACTGGTGGTGGCCAGTCCGGATCAGGAGCAGGCGGTTCTGCATAAGGTGTATGAGACCCCGCCACCGGGCGAGCGCAACCTGTATGTGCCGATGTTCGATGATTATGTGGAATTGCGTCCGGGCGTGGAACTGCGCGGCTATGTGACCAGTGCGTTGTGGGAACGCTGCCTGCGGAGCCGGTAGTTTCGATTGCGAGCGACAGACGCGCATGAGCGGTTTTTCAGCAAATACCCAAAAAAAGAGTGTCCCTGCGAGCAAAATCGTTTAATAATAGTATCCCATATTTCTGTGTTGGAACGTTCTTCAACGTTATTAGCCCAAAGTGTACTATTCAGCATCGTGCGATGAATCTGGGTGCAGCAGAGAATCTATCGACGAATGGAACAGGCGAAAGGACAAAGCCCTGTGAGACGATAGATTCTTCGCCCTTTGCGACTGCATCTGACAAGTCCGGGATACGGGATTTCGGGCTCAGAATGACAAGAGGGCAGGGTTTGCTATTTATGTTGCCACATCAGGTGCAACACTCTGCGATGATTGCCTATGTATGGGAATCGCTCGACCATAGATCATTCAGATCGTATTATACGATGCTTCTGCAGAATGCAACACTAATCTCCTGACAAAAAAATGACGCACTCCCCTTCCCAATCCGCTCAGGCGCTGTCTCCCGGCAACGCCCTGCGTTTCTCCCATTTGGCCATGGCCACACAATTCGAGCTCTATATCCTGGACGCGGATGCAGAATACGCCGGCCAGGCCGGCCAGGCCGCTTTCGCCGAACTGGATCGCCTGGAGAACGAACTGTCGCGCTTTCTGCCCAACAGCGACATCTCGCGCATCAACCATATGCAGCCCGGGCAACAGCTGGTCATAGGTCCGGATGCCATGGCCTGCCTCAAAGCCTCTTTCCTTCATTACCTTGAAACAGAGGGCGCGTTCGACATCACCGTGGGCGCTCTCTATGAATGCTGGCTGCATGCGGACAAATCCCTGCGTCACCCGTCGCCGATGGAGATTGCGGAAGCGGGCCGCAAAACCGGATTGCACCATCTTTTTTTCGATGAAGCGAATTTCCTGGTCACCAAAGAGGTGGCGGGATTGCAGATCGATCTCGGCGCTTTTGGCAAAGGATATGCAGTGGATAAAATGGCAGGGGTGCTGTCTGAATGGGGGATAAAAACAGCCTTGGTTCACGGCGGCGCCAGTTCGGTCTATGCCCGGGGCGGAAAAGAGGGCTGGCAGGTCACCATCAGCCACCCGCTGAACCATTCGCGCATTTTGCGCAGATTGGCGCTGAAAGATCTGGCCATATCCGGCTCCGGACTGCAAAAGGGCAGTCATATCATCGATCCGGTGCGGGGCCGGCCGGTCCAGAATCATCTGGCCGCCTGGGCCATCGCTCCGGACGCGGCCGCCAGCGACGCGCTCTCCACCGCGTTCATGGTGATGAGTATGGAGCAGGTAGAGTCCTATTGTAAAAGCCATCCGCAAGTGGCTGCAGCCCTGCTGCCCTTTGCGGCGGATGCCGGGCTGACCACTTTTAATTTCGACTCCGTTTTTTCCTGATCGGTTACTGCCGGGCCAATTCGGCCGCTGGTTTTTCAACGCGATACCATGCAGGCAGGCCTCACGGCCCACCCGGTGGAGGCGCCGAGCATGTTTCCGTTATGGCATCAGGATCATCTTTTTTGACAACACCGTCCGACCGGCCCTTAGACAATACAGATACACTCCGGCGGCCACCCTCCAACCCTGGTCATCCTTGCCGGACCAGGCGACGCGATAGCGACCAATCCCCTGATGTTCCTGGACCAGGGTTGCCACTTTTTGTCCCTGAACGTTGTATATGGCCAGATCGACGAATGAACCCTTGGGCAGATCATAGTCAATCATGGTCTCCGGATTGAACGGATTGGGGTAATTCTGCTCCAGGCTGAAGCGGAGCGGCTGGGCGACCACCGCGTTCAGGACGCCGGTGGTGGTGCCGATATCGCTGAGGTCGCGGATCTCGATTTTGTGGCTGCCGAAGCTGTAGAGAAAAACACCCTGGACCATTTTGATCTGTTCACCGATCTTGACCGTATCGCCGGCGACGATCAGCACTTTGGCGGTTCGATTGATGTAAAAATTCGGATTGGCATCCTGATCACGGCCGATGAACGCATCTCCGTCCAGCAGGCATTCGCCGCTGCCGTCGTTGATCGTCACATCGTATGAATTGACCGACGTGAGGGTGGCGTTTCTCACCTGCACCAGCACACCCTCGTACTGCTCGGCGGAAACACTCTTGCTTTTCAGATCATTGGTGGTCACCGTCACCACCGAGGGCAGTTCCTGCCCATGGGCCAGGACGATGGTGGTGTCGGCGATAATCTGGGTGTTGCCCTCCCATTTATACAGGTAGGCGGCGTTGTGGTCCTCCACTCTGCCGCTCACACGCACTCGGTCGCCGCGATGCAGCGAGTTGGGCACTTTGCCCAGAATGAACACGCCGTTCCAAGCGCCGGCTGCGTCCTGAATGGGATAGGCGCCGTACTTGGCATAGAACAGCGAGTCCGCAGTCACCACGCCTTCCACCGTCACGTTGAAATTCTGGAAGGGGCTGTCTCCCGAAGGCCAGTAGGTCTTTTGCACCTGCGCCAGCGTCGGATGGCCGTCCAGAACCAGATAGGTGTAGTTTGCCACGGTCTGATCCGGCGGATCATAGGTTTTCTGTCCGCCCTTATCCGTGGCCTCGATGTAATAGTTGACAACGCTGCCAAGCGTTTGAGCCGGAATCTCAGCCCCATAGACGCCGTTGTTCAGAGTCATGGGCAATTCTGCATACGCGCCGTCGTTGACTTTGTAAACCACTTTGGCGAAGCCGACATTGGCCGCTGGATCCAACGTGGTGGTGATGCTGACGGCTTGTGCCGGCGTGGCGGCCGCGAGATTGCGCGTAGTGTTCTTAACCGTCAACGGAGCGGCGCCCAGCACCATCTGCGTGCGATAGAGCGGCTCCAGTTTATACGCGGTGGAATCGGTGTAATAGCCGTAATGATGGTAGACCCAGCCCTGCATCGATTCATAGATCGCTTTCAGAGGCGGATCCGGATAATTGCGGATGCTGTCGGATTCGTCGTCGACCAGAACGCCGCCGCTGCCGTCATCGATCTCGAACAATTCATACTGCGGAGTCAGATAGGTGACTTTGGCGTTGCCGACTTTGACCATGCAGGTGCCCCATTGCTCCGCCGTGGTGGGCCAGCGCAGATCGCCCGTTTTGATCGAGTCCACTTTGGGCAGGGGCTGGCCGAAATTGATGATATCGATGGGACTGGTGATGAAAAATTCGGTCATGTTGGAGGGGGCGGTGGTGTACTCAGAGATGTAGCCGGTCATGACAATTTCATCGCCTTCGTACAGGGAGCCATAGGCCGTCGAATCGGAATGATAGGAGAGCAGGCCGGACCACGGGCCGCCTTCGGCAGCGGCAAAGGTGAATTTGATGCCGGCGCCGGCGTAACACAATCCGGTCGGCATGGTGACAATGCCTTTCACGGTCACGGTGTCTCCATTCATATAGCTCTTATCTGCGGCGTTCTGCGTCGGCGTTTTCAGCAGATCGCTGTACCGCACCTGTTGAATGCGCTGGATGCGGGTGTACGGACCCTCTTCAATGACGTCGTTGGCCAGGCGCGGCTCGATCTTGGTGTCGTTGTTGGCAAAATCGAGAATGCCGGTGATCGACTGCACAGAGCCATACTGGGCCTGAAGGAAATAATACTTGGCCTCGTCATCGACGCGGCAGGGCCCGGAGCCGTCATCGATCTGCCACTCGCCATAGCCGAGGTTCGGATTGGTGATGGCGGCGGGACCGACGCGAACGAGACAACCCTCATAGGCCTCTGCGTTGGCGCCGGTGGTGGCGATCTCGCCGGTGGTCACGACCATGGGCTGAATCCAGTTGGTCGCGGTGGAATCGATGGTAAAAGCGGTTACGGTGGTGATCTCGGTGACGCCCTTGTACTCGGCCACCTTTCCCGTCAAGGTGACGCGGTCGCCCTGGGCGGCGAAATGGGTCTTGTCGTAGACCTTGATGCCGGACCAGGGGGCGTTGGCGTCCTGCACGTAATAGTAGCTGTTTTTAAAAGCATAGATTTCGCCGGTGACCACACCGCTGATGGTTACGATCTGATCCTTAAGCGGCGAATCCCCGTTTGGGGCGGTGGTGTATTGAATGTCGCGGATTAACGTGACCTGAGCCCCTGCGGAACTCCATACAGCCAGTACCAACAAAACCAGTATCGCTTTTTTCAACGTGCCGCTCCTTTCTGAAGGTCTGTTGCCCCTCGGCCTTGCTCGGTGATGCGCTTATTTGATGATAACGAATTTCCCTGTTTGAATTTCCCCGGTTTCCACGTTTTTGACGCTGAAAAAATACAGTCCGGTGGCAATCGCCTGATCATAGGAGGAGATCAAATCCCAGGCGTGCAACCCGCCGGGCAGCACGGTGTTGCTGCCGCCGATCTTTTGTTGCATCAGGTTGACGTCTTCGCCGCGATAGCTGCTGCCATGATGGCGGAACTCATCGATCAGATCGCCGGCCAGGGTGTAGATGCGCACCTCGGCTTCGGCCGGCAAATTAAAAAACCAGAGCATCCGGTCGCGGTCGCTGTCGCCGTCCCACCGGGCCTGACCACGGTAGGGATTGGGAAAGACGCCGACGCGGAACTCGCTGCCGGCTGGTCTGGCGGGAGATCCGATGACCGCATACATCTTGTTCTCCAGCACGGAGCTTTCCAGGCTGGGCAGATTGTTCTTCGGATTGCCGCGGTCAAAGGCGGTGACGGCAAACCAGTATTGACCCGGCCATCCAGAGAGCAGCTCGGTGTTGGTGTAGCGGTAATAATAGCGCCGTCCGTCGATGACCGTATCGACCTGGACCGCGGCAAAGCCGGTGTCATACCCCAGGTTGTTGATCCGGTCAAATTCCGCCAATAGCGTGCGTTCCTCTGCGGAGGAAGCGGTTTTAGGCGAGCTGTAGATGCGGTATCCCTCAAAATCTTTTTCGCGCGTGATCGGGTCCTCGTACTCCTCCGACACCTTGTCCCAGTAGAGCGTCACCCGGCCTTCGCCGGGAACAGCGAGAAGGTTCGGCGAAGGCGGCGGGCTGGGAAGAATAAATCGATCGATCACTCCGTTGCCCGGTTGAATGCCTTTGATGGCATTGCTGTGCACGTCTTCTTCGATATCGAGATGGCCGTCGCCGTCGCCGAAAACCGGCTCGCCGACATCCCAGCGGCTGTTTTTGTTCAGGTCAAGATCAGAACGATAGACATCCTCCTGGCCGTCGAGGATTCCGTTGTTGTTCTGGTCCTCGTTGGGATCGAGTTTGCCGTCGCCGTCCACGTCTTCGCCGTTATAGGCGATCTGCGCCCAATCTGAATTGAGGCGAAGGTTGGCGCGGCGGCCGGGAGTGTCGTTCGACTCCTGCGTAGCCCATAAGCCGCAGACTACCGCAAAGGTTACAGTGGTGGAACCTCCCGGCGCCAGCGTAGCCAGCGGGCCGGCACTGAGCACCAGCATCCAGCTGCCCCGGCTGGCCGGATCGGTCGGAATGCCGCCGTCAGTGACATCGTTGTAATACCTCCCCGTATGCCGACCGCGTAAAACCTCGTACCGGCCCTCATCGTTGATCGGCATGACGTACTCTGGAAAATCCATGGCCGCGCTGGCGGACCAGCGCCACTGGTCATAATGGACCTGCACGGAATCACGGCGGCGCGAGGAGCCCAGATAGCGCAGCCCGAAATAGCTCTGCGCGAAACCGTCGTCGCCATCGGCATCAAATTGATAAGCCAGTTTGTAGGCCTGATCAAATCCGTTCATGTTGTCATACCAAGACCAGCCGCCGCCGGGCGTATAGATGCTGGTGTAATTCATATTGCCGACCGCGGCGTCAGCCCAGAGGCCGGCAAAGACATCTTCAATGGTATAACGGGAAACGTTGGTAATGGTATAGTTGAGAATGACAAACGCATCGGTGTAACTGTAATTCCAGGCATAGGACTCGAGGCGGATGCTGAGGCCGAGCGGAGTGTGGTTGGGTATCTCAAAGTCGCTTCCGGGCACGCGGGTGTTCAGATCCGTAAAGACGGCGACAAAGTCCTGATGCGACACCGCGTGCGGCGAAAAATAGGGAGAGGTGACGATGGTTGAGCGAACCTGAATCGTGTCGCCGGCCGCTTCGCTGTTGGTGAACTCAAAGCCCTCTTCGCCGGCTTCGAACACGCCATCCACAATGGCGGTGGAAACATGCACGGCGCCGTCCGCCTCGCTGCGGCCGCCCACCCAGAGACCGCCGAAGGACATGTGCTCGATCTGATAACGCATGTTATCCGCATGCAGTTTGTACATGCAGGAGGGCTGATCCGGATTGTTATACCCTTCGCCGATCACGCCATAGTTGGTGATGGTCAATCCGAGATTTCCGGCGTTATGAAAATGCCAATAATCATCAACGGCGGTTTTGTGCAAACGCGCGGATGTGCGCGGCCGGCTGTCGCGACTGGGCTGGGCCATGAGGGAACTGATCAAACCCAAAAGGAGGAGGAACATGAAGCGTGGTCGGATGCACCGTAACAAGGCAGAGTCCTTTTATGCCGCCTAAAAAATGAAGATTAAATTACCACATTTTTTCCTAAATGTCAACTCTCGAAAACAGAAAACGACCGCATGAGGAGAAAGGCGGCAAAGGGATTTTTTGCGGTCACCGCCAGCGGGGACATCACAAATAAAAAAACCGGCGCCTTTTCGTCGTGCCGGTTGTCAAGAGGGGCGGATGCAGACTGGACTGGCGCGCACATAGCCCGCTGCCGGTCGCATCAGGAGGCTGGCCGTAGAAAAGACCTGCTGATATGTTTTTGATTTACAATTAGAAAGCGATCCTGTGCATGTCTGGGGCTAAAGCAAAAACAGCCCACTCGGCCGCTAGAACGGCAAAACCGAGTTGCCCGGATCATCCTCGATGCGCAGGATAGCGGTGACGGTGTAATTGCTCATGCCCCGCCAGGGCAATGCGTGCAGGTATTCTTTATAACGCACTTCGACGAATTTGCCGCTGGCTCTTTCCAGCTCGTGCGCCAGGCTGTCATTCACCACGCTGAATTCGAATTCATTGCTCTGCATGGAACCCGGCTTGGGGGTTTTAAAGCCGGTTTGAATCAGCCGGCCTTCCCAAGTCTTGAACACGTAGCCTTTTTTCACCAGAAAATTCAAATTGCCGGCCTTAACCCCTTCGCCGAACACGAAATAATATCGCCACCAAACAATAACGGCTAGGGCCAGGAGCAACAGCACCGTACCGAACCAGAAAAATTTCTTCACTTTCATGGACTTGCCTTCTCCCTCGCTCGCCCTGGGCAGAGCCAAAAAACGAACAGCCGGCTGAACATCCCTCCGTATGGAGGCATTCCGCTCCGCTGCCATGCGTCTCATGGTCCCGACTCTGCGGGTAAAAACTCAAATCAAATTAGGTATTCGACCGGCAAAAATCAAGAGAAAAGTCCAATGCTCCGAGCCCGCAGGGACAGGTCCAGGGGTCGTGGAAGAAAAGGCTTTGAAATACGGCTTCGGTTTTTAAATTGTACTAGGAGCGACTGAACGGCATCATGGAGCCCTGCTTGAATCTGCTTACCTAGCTCGAAGAGGTGAGACTATGCAGAAACCGGAGCACTATCGCATTTTTTACGGCGCAGCGCCGCCGGATCTGGAAAAAGTGGCGGATCGGGTCGAAAAACAGCTGAAAAAACTGCCGGATCCCGAATACCATAAAGTGCTCAACATCCTGGCCTACCGGCACCCCTGGCGGCCCAAACACAGCGGCTGGATAAACGTGCTGGATCAAGTGCTGCATATGGTGCATAGCGCGGCGGTTTTGCTGCCGGTTTTTCTCTGGCCTTCCTTT
>JAKJDB010000580.1 GCA_022706175.1 Candidatus Zhuqueibacterota bacterium
AATCCGCGCACCCGCGAAACCCTGCGCACGGTCAACCGCCAGAGTCCGAAAGCTCACGATGCCCAGTTGCACGAGATTCAGCTCCACACCAGTGGGTACATCATGCACTCGGGCAACAGTTTGCTCAGCCATGACTTGATTCATGATGCTAAATTTTCCGGCCTCAAATTCAAGAGCGACGCTTACCGTTCGGCTCTTGGCATTCCCATCCGCAGCAGCCGTACCGTCATCGGTTCCATCGTGCTGATTAATAAAAAAGAGGACGACCGCTTTAACGAAAAGGACCTTGACTACCTGTTGAAATTCGGTCAAATCATCACCCCCTTCTTCAACAACATTCAACAGCTGCAGATCTTTTTTGAGCATCCCATTCCGGAATCGGTGCTGTTAAAAAAATATGCCAATCTCGGATTGATCGGCAGAAGTGAAAAATTCATTGCCTTGCTGCAAGCGATTGAAGCGGCCGGCCGCTGCGATGTTCGGGTGATGCTGCAGGGACCCAGCGGCACCGGCAAAGAGTTGGTAGCACGGGCAATCCATAAAATGAGCCAACGCAGTAACGCGCCATTTGTGGCCATCGATTGCGGCGCCATTCCATCCGCTCTGTTTGAAAGCGAGATACTCGGCCATGTCAGGGGCGCCTTTACCGGCTCTACGATGGATCGCAAGGGGTTGATCGAAGAGGCTGATCAAGGGACGCTGTTTATGGATGAAATCGTCAATCTTCCCCTGGAGATGCAGTCCAAGCTGCTGCGCGTTTTGCAGGAAGGTGAAATTCGACCGGTGGGCGGCAACAAGACTCGCAAGGTCAATGTGCGCGTCATCGCCGCAGCCAGCTCTTCGCTGGAAAAACGGGTTCAGGAGGGGCTGTTCCGTGAGGATCTTTTTTATCGCTTGTATGTGTATCCCATCCACGTCCCCTCTCTGCAGGAGCGCCGGCAGGATATCGGACTCTTGGCCGGCCATTTCCTGGAAAAATTTGCCGCCGAACAGCATAAAAAAGTCAACGCCTTCAGCGCCCAGGTTCTGGAATTCATCAAGACCAAGCCTTGGCCGGGAAATATCCGCGAACTGGAGAATTTCATCGAACGCTTGATGACCCATGTGAATGCAGAAACCACCACCTTGACCAAGGCGGATCTGCCGCCGGACCTGCAACAAGAATGTGCTGCCAAATTTTCACTTGACCAGGATGAAGCGGTGCAACCATCGCTGGGTGAACAGGTCGACGCCTATGAGGCGAACCTCATTCGCCAGGCGTTGAAAAACAACCACTGGAGCCAGACCCGCGCCGCGCGCGCGCTGAAAATTCCAGTTCAAACGCTGCACAACAAAATAGTCAAATTAAAGATTCAACGCCGGGATAACGGGGAATCCACTTGAGCGCTGATTCAGGTATGGCTTTTCAGAATCGGGGAAACAGGCAACTTTTCTTACCAAAACAGCAATCTCCAACATTAATAAAAACTGAGTGATCCAATCAACCTTTCCCAAAACTGATAAAATTAAGCAGCGGATTAACGACGCAAGCAGTCTGGTTGGGAAGGCCGATACGAAAAACAACAACTTACCTTGTTGATAAAGGCGGTATGTTTTTTGTAGGCGTAAAAGAAAAACAGCATGCTCATAAAGTTTTTGCGGAGGCTGCCATGAAGATCAACTGGTTTTGTTTAGGCCTTTTAATCTGTCTGCTGACAAACGGGCCGGTGCAAGCACAAAGCACTGGTGGATGTTTAGAGGGCCGGATTCTGGACAGCGCCTCTAAACCGATTGAAGGCGTCAATATTCAAGTGAGCGGTGAGGCGCTGCAAGGCGTGCGAGGAACGATCACCGATCGTAACGGTTGGTTTCGCATCGCTGCTTTGCCCGTCGGCGAATGCATCGTACGAATCAATCATGTCGCCTACAAACCCGTGACAGTGGAGCGTATCACCATTGGACTGGGAACCACCACCTCTCTCGGCGCCATTCGCCTTCAAGCCCAGTCCGTAGCCATGCCCGATGTAACGGTGTCCGGCGCAGCCTATTCCATAGATCCAACCAGCACGGTGAACGGCGGCAATCTTTCAGCGAAGACTATTGCCCAATTGCCGGTTGAGCGCAACTATCGCAGCGTGGCTGCGCTGCTGCCCCAGGTGAACACCAGCTACCTGGGCGATGGCCTCAATATGGCGGGGGCAACCGGACTCGAGAACAAATACACCATTGACGGCATGGATGTGACCGATCCCTTTCGCAATCTCACCGGCACTAATCTGCCCTACAATTTTGTCCAGGAGGTAGAGGTCATAACAGGCGGTTATCAAGCGGAATATCGCAGCTCCCTGGGAGGCTCCATCAATGTGATCACCTATTCCGGCGGCAATGAATTTCACGGTCAGGCGTTCGACTTTTTTGCCAACAACCGGATTGCCGGCGAACCACGTCAACCCATGATCAAACCGCCCAAAGGAGATTACAGCCAATATGATGCCGGCTTTCGTCTGGGCGGCCCCATTCTGCGCGATCGACTCTGGTTTTCCATCGCCTACAACCCCACTTTTGAACGTGAGCAGGTACAGATCCCGGGATTGGCCTATTTCAGCGATCATTCCGTCATCCACAGTTTTGCCGGTAAACTAACCTGGCAAGCCGGCAGCAAAAACAATCTGACCCTGACGCTGCTCGGCGACCCGCAAGACCGGCGCGGCGTGGGCGACACCTTCGGCTCTTTCGGCACGCCGACCAGCCTGGCCAATCCGGATCCCTATTTGTCCGATATTCGACGGGGCGGATTCAATGTCTCCTACCTGGGTCGCCATACCCTCGGCCGGCGACTATTGCTGGAAAGCTATGCGTCGCGATTATCACGCCTGGAAAAAAATGTGCC
>JAKJDB010000581.1 GCA_022706175.1 Candidatus Zhuqueibacterota bacterium
GCCACGTACGGTCGTGAGATCCATCGGACGATCGGCTTGGGCACCAGCGGGAGAAAAGCAACGATGAGGTGGTTAAACAGGTTCATGGTCTGTTCCTTCCCAAGAGTGATCGAGGGGGAATCCGGAAAATGCGCTTCATGTTAATTTATTTTTGCCTTAATGTCAAGTCAAAACTCCGACCTCTTGTCAGGAAACATTTTCTTGATTTTATTCGCAGGAAAGGCTATATTAGCACATTATTCCTTTATGGAGGACGCCCCTGGATGGGGAAGGTGATCACGATAGCGAATCAGAAGGGCGGGGTGGGTAAAACCACCACTTCAGTCAATTTAGCGGCGTGTCTGGCTGTAGCTGAATATCCCACTCTGCTGATCGACATGGATCCGCAGGCCAACAGCACCAGCGGATTGGGTTTCAACCAGAAGGACATGAAAAAGACCATCTATGACGTCCTGATCAACGAGGAATCTCTGTCTGCGGCGGTGGTGGATACGGAGCTAAAGTATCTGAAATTGGTGCCCAGCTCGATCAACCTGGTGGGCGCAGAGGTGGAGCTGGTTTCGGTCCTATCGCGCGAACACCGGCTGCTGCGCAAGATCACCGAAGTGCGCGATGCCTACAAGTTTATTCTGATCGATTGTCCCCCTTCGTTGGGACTGTTGACGCTTAATTCGTTGGCTGCTTCAGATTCGGTGTTGATTCCGATTCAATGCGAGTATTACGCCCTGGAGGGGCTGGGGCAATTATTGAACACGATTCGTCTGGTGCAAAAACATCTCAACGAAAAATTGCTGATCGAAGGTGTTTTGCTGACCATGTACGACGCCCGCCTGAATCTATCGCGGCAGGTGGCCGAGGATGTGCGCCGTTATTTTGAAGGCAAGGTGTTCGACACCATCGTCACCCGCAACGTGCGCTTGAGCGAGGCCCCCAGTTTCGGCAAGCCGATTATTCTTTATGACGCGGTATCGTCCGGCAGTGAAAATTACATGAGTCTGGCTGAGGAAATAATCAAGAATGGCGAATAAAAAAGCGCTGGGGAGGGGTCTCGGCGCTCTGATCCCGGATGTTCCTGCGGAAGAAAAGCAGTCCAAATCCATTCAGTACATCGAGGTGGATAAAATCTCGCCTAATCCGTTTCAGCCGCGTGAAACGTTCAAGCCCGAAGCTCTGGCCGAATTAAAACAATCGATCGCTGAAAAAGGCTTGGTTCAGCCGGTGACCGTGCGCAGGCACGGCGCCGGATATCAGCTGATCGCTGGGGAGCGCAGACTGCGCGCGGTGCGGGATCTGGGCCTGGAATCCATCCCGGCCTTTCTGCTGGATGTGGAGACCGATGAAGAGCTGCTGGAACTGGCGATCATCGAGAACATCCACCGGGAGAATCTCAATCCCATGGAGTTGGCGGCCAGCTATAAACGTTTGATGGATGAATGCAAGCTGACCCAGGAGGAGGTGGCGGTCAAAGTCAGCCGGGATCGCGCGTCGGTGGCTAATTTCCTCCGTCTGCTTAAACTGCCGCGGCGCATTCAGGAGAGCCTGCAGAACGACGAACTGACCATGGGCCATGCGCGTGCCCTGCTCGCTTTGGACAGCCATGAGGAGCAGATCGAGCTGTGGCGAAAGATCATCAAGCAGTCGCTCTCAGTCCGGCAGGTCGAGAATTTGGTGCGCAGCCAGAGCAAAAAGAGCAAACCCAAATCCCGTGCCGGCGAGACGCAGGCGCTGTTCATTCAGGACATTGAGAACAAGTTGCGTACGCGGCTGGCCACCAAGGTGACCGTACGGAGCCGAAGCAAGGGGGGCGTCATCGAGATCGATTATTATTCGGCGGACGATCTGGATCGATTAGTCGCGCTGATATCCGGCGATTGACCGGGCGCGGCAGGGATGTCCGCCAGCCGGGCCATCAAAGCCGATAGGGCAACGTGGAATTCAACATAGATAAATATCGCCCCAAAGCGCGAAAACAAAAGACGGGCCGCAGTCTGCAGGTTCTGGTAGTGCCGGAGGGTGGGGTTCAACCCAGGACGTTTGTTCTCACAGCGCGACGCATGCTGATCCTCAAGATCGCCGCTGTTTTGCTGGTTTTGCATATCCTCTTCGGTTTTTACGCCTACGCGGCGATCTCGCACGATCGTCTGCGCCTCCGTTCGCTGGAGCAGGCCAATCGACAGCTGAACGAAAACAGCCGGCGCATCGACGAGTTGTCCGCGGCGTTTAAATCCATGGAAGAATTGGACGGCAAGATTCAGGCCGCGCTGGGCTTGGATCATGGTGGTCAGGGCTCCCCTGGTGCGGCAGAGTCCAGGTCCGCTGGAATTGCCCTGTCGCTCGAGCGGCCGTATCCGGACGGCCGTTCGCAAAAGTCCGGCCAAAGCTCTGCCCCGGAGCAGGTGCGCGTGGGTGAAAAAATCATCATGACGCAGGCCAGTGCGCAGAGCGACCTGCACGAGTATCTGCGTGATCTGCCCACCTATCTGCCGGTGGAAGGGGTGTTGACCAACGATTACGATGCCTCGGCCAATGGAGTCTCTGCCTCCCGCCATCGGGGCGTGGATATTGCAGCGCCGCGCGGTTCTTCGGTTCGTGCGGCCGGAGACGGGGTGGTGGTTTTTGCCGGCTGGACCGAATCCCTCGGTCATCTGATCATTCTATACCACGGCAAGGGCTATTTCAGCTTTTACGGCCACAACCAGTCCCTGTTGGTCGGCAGCAATGCCCTGGTCCGCAAGGCTGATGTGATCGCGCTGCTGGGCAATTCCGGCATCAGCTCTGCGCCGCATCTGCATTTTGAAATCTGGAAGGACGGGGTCCCACAGGACCCTAAAAAATATATTCTGGCTTTTGCACGCATGTGATCGGTG
>JAKJDB010000582.1 GCA_022706175.1 Candidatus Zhuqueibacterota bacterium
CCGCCATTCCGGGCGGTTCTGCGATGACCACTCCCGTGGGTCCTTCCACCACGGTTCTGGCCAAAGATGCCTGGTACCACGTCGCCGCGACTTTTGACGGCGCCATTGCCAAAATCTATATCAATGGCAGGGAAGAAAGCAGCAAGGCCGCAACCGTGGCGCCCCGTTCACTGGTGAACAGCTTGATTCTCGGCGCCAAGAAGAGCTCGGCCGGCACGGAATATCATTATCAGGGTTGGCTTGATGAAGTGCGGATCTGGAACGCCGCGCGCAGCCAGTCGGAGATCGCCGCCACCATGTATCAAACCCTGACCGGCGCCGAGGCAAACCTGGTCGCCTGTTTCTCTTTCAACGAAGGGGCGGGGCAGGCGACCCTCGACAGATCTGCAAACGCTCATAGCGGCAGATTCGGTGAGCTATCAGTGAGCGATGATGCGGATCCACAGTGGGTAGTGAGCGATCGGCCGACCGCCGCCATGCCGAAAAAGAGCGAACCGGCTGCTCCGGCCGCGGCAGCCCAACCAATCCTGCCGGAGCAGTTTGCTCTGAACCAGAATTATCCCAACCCCTTTAACGCCGGTACGCTGATCACCTTTGAGATCCCGGTGCAAAAAGAGGCGGTGGAAGCCTCTCTGGAGATCTATGATCTGAGCGGCCGGAGGATCGCCGAGATCTGGCATGGAACCGCGCAACCGGGGCGGCATCAGGCCACTTGGAACGGCCTGGACGCCAACGGACAGACCGCGGCGTCAGGCGTTTATTTCTATCGTCTGCGCGCCGGCCAGTTCAGCGCAAGCAAGCGGATGTTGATGCTTAAATAGACCGAGCTGAAATCTTACCTACGGCACGAGGTATGAACTCTGGTTCATCCTCGTGCCGTTTTTTTTTGCCTGTCTGCGATGCTAAGGATGGCCCGTTGTCATCGCAGAAAACTCGGCCGTCAACCGCTGATAGGCGGCCTCATCCACCAATCTGCGTTTGAACATGGCTTCAGCCAGCCGTAACCGCTGCCGGTTCATGCGCTGGTTCGTGTCGCGCACCGGAGAGTAGCGCAGAGGATTGGGCAGCACAGAGGCGAGGCGAATGGCCTCGCCGGCCTCCAGCGCTCCGGGCGCTTTATGGAAATAGTGACGGCTGGCCGGTCCGATGCCATAGAGGCCGGGTCCCCACTCGATGACATTGAGATAGAGCTCCAGAATCCGCCTTTTACTGCACATCTTTTCGATCTGCACAGCCAACACCGCCTCACGCAGCTTGCGCAGAGGATTTTTTGACGGGCTTAGGTACAGATTCTTAGCCAGCTGTTGTGTGATGGTGGATCCGCCGGCGGAAAAATGTTTTCGGTCCAAATCCTTCTCCAAAGCGACCTTGATGCCCTCCCAGTCAAACCCATCATGCTGAAAAAATTTGTCGTCTTCCGCTATCAGTACCGCCTGAATCAACAGGGGCGAAATGGAGGACATCGGCGCCCAGTTGGACAGACGTACGGGGTGGCCATCCTTTCGCTTAGCCTGCTTCAGACGGAAATGCATCATGGCCGTCTCCGTCGGATTTTTCGTCTTCAGTGAGCTGATCTCTCTGTAGCCGGACACGGCCGTAACACTGATAACGCTTAGCAAGACCAGCAACAGGATGCCCAACGCTATCAGGATCCATCTCCAGAAAGGGGTCCGGTGCGGCGCCGCCGGACTGTCGATTGCGGGGTCCATGAGGATTCCTTTGTTCGATTGACTCTGCTGAAAATATAATAAAAACCGGCTGGGGTGCAAGCTTTTTCTGTTGAATAGCACGAAGGAGAGTCTTATTTTAAGTACTCGCAGCGCTATGATAAGAGGGTTTGCTATGCGCATCATCGATATTATCGGCAAAAAACGCGATGGCCTTTCCCTGAGCGAAGAGGAGATCCATTTCGCCGTGGACAGGTACACGGTCGGCGACATCGCGGACTATCAGATGTCCGCCCTGCTGATGGCCATCTATTTGCAGGGCATGAGCCTGGACGAAACCCTCGCCCTTCTGCAAGCCATGATTCAGTCCGGGGATCGCATCGATCTCTCTCAGGTGCCCGGTCCCAAGATCGATAAACACAGCACCGGTGGTGTGGGCGACAAAGTGTCCCTGGTCCTGGCGCCGCTGATCGCCGCTGCAGGCATCACCGTACCCATGATCTCGGGCCGCGGCCTGGGCCACACCGGTGGAACACTGGACAAATTGGAATCCATCCCCGGATTTCGCTGCTCGCTCAGCATGGCGGCATTCAAAGCGCAATTGCGCCGGCTTGGTGTGGCCATGATCGGTCAAACCAGTCGTCTCGTGCCGGCAGATAAAAAAATCTATGCGCTCAGAGATGCCACGGCCACCATCGCCTCTGTACCGTTGATCACTGCCAGCATCCTGAGCAAAAAACTTGCAGAAGGCGCCACCGGTCTGGTCCTGGATGTAAAATTCGGCTCCGGCGCCTTCATGAAAGACATACAAGCGGCCCGGACTTTGGCGGAAAATCTCGTGCGCACAGCCAATGGGTATGGACTGCCTAGCTGCGCCGTGCTCTCGTCTATGGAACAACCGCTCGGCAACGCCATCGGCAACTGGCTGGAAGTCCAGGAGGCCGTGCAAGCGCTTCAGGGTCAAGGCCCCTCCGATCTCATGGAGATAACCTATGAATTGGGCACGGAGATGTTGCGTCTGGCCGGTTCGACGAAAACAAGAAAGGATCTCGAGCGACTCATCGACAGCGGCGCTGCGTTGGACAAATTTCTCTCCCTGGTCGCCGCCCAGGGCGGCGATCCGTCCTGCTTGCTCAAGCCGGAGCGGTATGCAGCGCCCAGGTATCAGCATCCACTGTACAGCCAAGATGAAG
>JAKJDB010000026.1 GCA_022706175.1 Candidatus Zhuqueibacterota bacterium
CTGATAAAGCGATCGAGCAGGTCTGCCGCTCGCTGTTGATGCGCCGCATCGGCGCAAAGCTCCCAATAGATGCCGAGAGAATAAAACAGAGAGGTGAATTTATCGGAGCTCAGATCTCCCATCCAGCGATAGCCGGGCATGGAGGTGGACGCATGCCATTCCATGGGATACCAGAGAACCGCTTCATGCCAGAGAGGCGCCTCGCTGCGATAGTAACTGCGGGCGATCCAACCGGGAGCTCCGGTCACGGTTTCCAGCCTGGCGATCCCTTCAAACAGCTGATCAGCCACAGCCCGGTCCGCCGGATCTTTGGTAAGCGCATATTTATAGCAATAGCCGACCAGGAGGTGACCGGTCTCGTCCAGAGCGTCGGCATGGCCGCCGATCACCGGGCGATCGAGTCCGGCCGGAGGAAAAATGACGCGGGGCAAAATGAGGCCTTCATTCCAGTGATCCCTGCGTGCGATCTGCTCGTACCGCTCGATCCGGACATGCAGGGGGTCCGTGGGTGTGGGATAGACCGTTTCGCTCTGGCCGGCGGCAGGATCACCGGCGCAAAAAACGAGGCTGAAAAAAATCAGAGGCCGGAGTGTGTTCAAGAATACCCTCAGCGGAAAGATGAGCGCCCGGACAACAGAGGCCTTCCCCCCTGCCTTTTAAATCAAAATAACCAAAGCGCAGACGAAAAGCAAGCAGTAATGCAGCTTTTAACGCGTTCCAAACCGTTCATTCACCGGCGCATATTTCCGGCTGAGCTGGAAAGACGGCATGGCCTGGGAAAGAAGTTCCGCCGGCATTGACTACAAAGGCTGTTTAGACAAAATAGAAGCATTCCTTTGCGGCCTGGATGAAAATTGCTTGCGAATTCAGCAAATAAAACCTAAATTTCAACAAATTAAGAGGAGCTCTCTGTCCGATGATGAGCAACCGGGTGGTCTTGAAGGGGTCATTAAAAGATTGAGGAGTTACATCAGAGAGCATGAAAGTCATTGTCATAGGCGCCGGCCTGGTCGGCGCCTATATCTGCGAATACCTCAGTTCCGAGGACCACGACGTTACCGTGATAGAAAAAGATGCGGCCGTCTGCCGCAAGGCCATGGACAGCCTTGACGCCATGGTCATACAGGGAGACGGAGCATCGCCCGCGCAGCTCGTACAGGCGGGATTGAAAAATTGCGATATGCTGGTGGCGGTGAGCCCCAACGATGAGGTGAACATTCTCGCCTGCCTGGCGGCGGCCAAGGCCGGAGTGAAGATCAAGATTGCACGGCTGCGCAACCCTGAATTCAGCCAGGAAAACGCATTGCTCGGCAAGGAAGCGTTGGGCATCGATTTCATCATCCACCCGGAACGCGAGACCGCGCGCGAGCTGGTCTGGCTCACCAAACGCGCTGCAGCCACCGATGTGATCGAATTCGAAGAGGGCCGGGTTCAACTGATCGGTGTGCGTCTCGACCTCTCTTCCCCCATCCTCAACAAAACGCTCCAGGAGATCGATCAGCAGAATCCGGATCTTCTGTTTCGAATCGTGGCCATCTTTCGCGCCAACAAGACCATCATCCCCGGGGGCGAGGATCGCGTGATCCGCGGCGATCAGCTTTTCTTCATCACCAAGACCGAACTGGTGCCGCGTCTGCTGGAAATCCTCGGCAAAAGCGAGGAGAAAATCGCCAAGGTGATGATCCTCGGCGGCGGCAGGGTCGGTCGCATGGTGGCGGCCGAGCTGGAGAAAGAGGACGGCTGCCAGGTGAAACTGGTGGAATCCAACCGGGAGAAAAGCCAGCGCATCGCCGAAGAACTGCAGCGCACCATGATCATCGTCGGCGATGGTACGGATCTCGATCTGCTCGCGGTGGAAGGGATCATGGAGATGGACAGCTACATAGCGGTCACCAGCGACGAAGAGACCAACATTCTTTCCTGTCTGATGGCCAAGCACATGGGCGTGCGCCGCTGTCTGGCCTTGGTCAACCGTCCTGATTATCTTCCCATCATGGCTTCCATCGGCGTGGACGCGGCGGTGGACACGCAGACCCTCACCGCCAACGCAATCCTGCGCTACATCCGGCGCGGCAACGTCACCTCGCTGGCGAGTCTGCCCGGCATCGAAGCCGAAGTCCTGCAGATCGAAATCACCGAGCGTTCCCGGGCAGCCGGGCGCAAAATCAAGGCCCTCAAACTCGATCACGACGGCATGGTAGGCGTCATCAGCCGCAACGGCCAGGTGATCGTACCGGTCGGCGATACCGAGCTCAAGTCCGGCGATTCGATCATCGTTTTCACCACGCCTCCATCCGTAGCGCGCGTTGAAAAAATCTTTGCCAACCGATAGGACCCACCCGCCCCATGAACCTGCGCGCTGTGCTCCATATTATCGCCGACCTCATCGTTTTTGAAGGGCTCTCCCTGCTTCTTCCAGTCGTTGTAGCCCTCATCTATGGCGATGGCGATGCCTGGACGATCCTGGTGTCCTCCGTGATCTGCTTGATCTCCGGCGGCCTGCTGGTCACTGTTACACGCAACCAATCTGAGCTGAAACTCCGTGAAGGATTTGCCATCGTCGTATTCGGCTGGACCGCCCTGACATTTTTCGGCGCCCTGCCGTTCGTTTTATCCGGCGCCATCCCCTCCTACACCGACGCGTTTTTTGAAACCATGTCCGGGTTCAGCACCACCGGCGCCACCATTCTTCGCAATATCGAGGCTATGCCCCATGGCCTGCTCTTCTGGCGCAGCATGACTCATTGGCTCGGCGGCATGGGCATTGTGGTCCTCTCTCTGGCCATCCTGCCGTTGCTCGGCGTCGGCGGCATGCAGCTCTATAAGGCGGAAGTGCCCGGCCCCACCAAAGACCGCCTGAGCCCGCGCATCGCGGAAACAGCCAAAATCCTCTGGGGCGTCTATCTGCTCCTCTCCGCCGTTGAAACCGGCCTGCTGATGCTGGGCGGCATGTCGCTTTTCGATGCCCTGTGCCACACCTTTGGCACCATGGCCACCGGCGGTTTCTCGACTAAAAATGCCAGCATAGCCCATTATAACAGCCTGTACATCGAGTGGGTCATTATCCTTTTCATGTTCCTGGCCGGCACCAACTTCAGTCTGCACTATCGGTTTCTTCGCGGCAGGCGGGACGCCTATCACATGGACCGCGAATTCCGTTTCTACTTTATTTTCACCCTGGCCTGCATTCTGGCGGTCGCGCTCATCGTCTTTTTCAGCCGTTCGTCCGGCATCGGCGCCAGCCTGCGATCCGCCGCCTTTCAAGTGGTTTCGATCATTACCACCACCGGTTTCAGTTCGGATGATTTTGAATTGTGGAATCCCGCCGGACAACTCATCATGGTTTTTTTGATGTTCATCGGCGGTTGCGCCGGTTCTACCGGCGGATCCATCAAAATCATTCGCATTATGCTGGTGCTCAAACACGGGGTCACTGAGGTAAAAAAGCTGCTGCATCCCAACGCCTTCATCCCGGTGCGGCTGGGTGGACGCGTGGTACCCGGCGACGTGGTCACCAACATCCTCGCCTTCTTTATCATCTACATCCTCATTTTTATCGCCGGCTCTGTGTGCATGGCGCTGCTCGGGCTTGACACCGTCTCCGCCTTTTCCAGCGTCGCCGCCACGCTGGGAAACGTCGGCCCCGGTTTGGGCACAGTGGGGCCGATGGACAACTATGCTCAGGTCCCGCAGCTGGGCAAATGGCTGCTGTCCCTGCTCATGCTCCTCGGCCGCCTCGAGCTCTACACAGTGATCGTGATCTTTATACCGGATTTTTGGAAAAAATAAGGTGTGAAGAAAAAAGCTCGTCCGAGATGCGCTGCCGGAAGAACGGCCGGCGGATCTCAGGCCGCAAGCTGAAGGTGAAGGTTTAAAGTTACGCTTTCAGAACAATCCGCTGATCTTGCCCGTCGCGTCCACATCGATTTTTTCCGCAGAGGGCACTTTCGGCAAACCGGGCATGGTCATGATCTCGCCGGTCAAGGCGACGATAAAGCCGGCGCCGGCGGACATTTTTAGATTTCTCACCGTAACGGTGAACCCCTCCGGCGCGCCCAACAGCGCGGGATTGTCCGACAGGCTGTACTGGGTTTTAGCCATGCAGATGGGAAGCCGATCCAGCCCCAGGGCAGCGAACTGCGCGGCCTGCTTTTTAGCGTTGGCGGTAAATTCCACCTTGCTGCCGTGATAGATTCTATGCACAATGGTTTCAATTTTCTTCTCGATGCTCATATCGAGATCGTAGAGCAGTTTGAAATGGTTCGGCTGCTCGCATAGACGGACGACCTCATCAGCGAGCGCCATGCCGCCCTCGCCCCCTTTGGCCCACACCTCCGCCGGCGCCGCCGCAACACCCTGCCGGCCGCATTGTTCCTTGACCACTGCAAGCTCTGCGTCCGTGTCGGTGGGAAACCGGTTGATCGCCACCACGCACGGCAGGCCGAACAGCCCGGTGAGATTCTCAACATGGCGGAGCAGATTCGGCATGCCTTTTTCCACGGCCGCGGGATTTTCTTTGTCCCACTCTGTTTTGCCCACGCCGCCGTGATGCTTCAACGCCCGCACTGTGGCGACCACCACCACCGCCGAGGGCGTTAATCCCGCCCAGCGGCACTTGATGTTGAAAAATTTCTCTGCGCCCAGGTCGGATCCGAACCCGGCTTCAGTGACCGCGTAATCTCCCAGCGCCAGCGCCATCCTCGTGGCCATGATCGAGTTGCAGCCGTGGGCGATATTGCCAAAGGGACCTCCATGCACGAACGCCGGCGTGTGTTCCAGCGTCTGCACCAGGTTCGGTTTGAGGGCGTCTCGCAATAACGCAGCCAGCGCTCCCTGGGCGTTCAGCTCTCCCGCAGTGACCGGTTTTTCGTCAAAGGTGTATCCCACTATGATGTCGGCAAGCCGTTTTTTCAAATCCGTCACATTTGCAGAGAGACACAACACCGCCATGATCTCTGAAGCGGCGGTGATGTCAAACCCGTCCTCTCGGGGCACGCCGTTGCCCAGGCCGCCGAGACCGTTGATCATGAAGCGAAGCTGCCGATCGTTCATGTCCAGGCATCTTTTCCAGGTGATGCGCCTGGTGTCCAGGCGCAACCCGTTTCCCTGGTAGATGTGATTATCCAGCATGGCTGCCAACAGATTGTTGGCAGCGGCGATGGCATGAAGGTCGCCGGTGAAATGAAGGTTGATGTCCTCCATGGGCGACACCTGAGCGTAACCGCCTCCGGCTGCGCCGCCCTTGATGCCGAACACCGGCCCCAGGGAGGGCTCGCGCAGGGCGACGACCGCCTTTTTGCCGATCCGCTGCAAACCGTCCGCCAACCCCACCGTGATGGTGGTCTTGCCCTCCCCAGCCGGCGTCGGCGTCATGGCGGACACCAGAACAAGTTTGCCGTTTTTCCCAGCCGCCTCGTCCAGAAAGCGGTAATCGATCTTGGCTTTGTATTTCCCGAACTGTTCGATATACGATTCATCGATCCCAATCCCCGCGGCGATCTCTGCGATGGGATTTAAAGCCGCCGCCTGGGCGATTTCAATGTCGGATTTCAAGCGCATGACTTTCCTCCCTGGATATTCTGGACAGCGCCTGCCTGTTGTTCAAGCCGGCTGGCGCTTTACATCGGTGAAAACCTTTTGGTTGAAAGGGCGCTTGTGCAGGGACTGCGCCGCCACCGCCTGATCGTAGTGTCTGAAAGCCGGCTGGCACCTGAAAGAATATTAGCCAATCAACCGGCAAATGTCAAGGAGAAAGCGCTGCCAATGAGTCCTGGCTCATTTTTTGCCGAACAGCAACCCGCCGCTGTGGAGCGTCGGCTCAGCCGGGATAAATAAATCTTGATTCCAAGGGTACAAAGCGCTATATTTTAACCAAATATGAGATCTGCTGCGCGCGGGATGAACCGCAGAGGACCGCATATGGGATTCTTCCAACAATCTAGCACAGGAGTAGAAAAATGAACAAAAAAGCAGGGTGGTTGATCGCCGCACTAATGCTGGTGTGCTCGACCAGCAGCTTTGCGGTTGGTCTCGGCCTCCAATACAGCGGAAACGCCGGCAAGATATACACAAATGGCATTGCGATAAACGTCAAGCTCGACGACCGTCCGATGGTCTTCGCCGCCAGCTATTATATTGATGACGATAAAAGTTTTGGCCTGACCGGAGATTATTGGCTGTTTGAAAAACCCATCGGCAGCTCGGGCGAATCCAAAATCAACTGGTATGCCGGCGTTGGTTTGTTCCTGAGCATGTTCTTTGGCGACGATTTTGAGCTGCACGACGGCATTCGCGTTCCCCTGGGCGTCAATATGTTCATTGATAAAAAGATCGAGCTGTATGCCCAGGTGGTCCCGGCGTTCGGCATCTCGATGATTCCCACCATCAAGACCAATGGTTTCTATGTTCCGATCAGCGGCGGTTTTCGCGTCTGGTTCTGATCCCTTATCGTACTACTTGAAAAAGCCCGGCCGGTTTAAACCCGCCGGGCTTTTTTATGCCTTCAGGGTGATGTCCCGATTGAAGCGATATTGTTTCAGAGTCTGCGCGCTCTCGGTGATCACCACTTTGATAAAGCCGGTGATGGGCACAGCCAGCAGCATGCCGATCAATCCAAAAAGATTGGCGGCGGCCAGGCAGGCGACCATGATGAGCGCGGGATGGAGATGCACGCTGCTGGACATGGCCATGGGCTGAACAAGGAAATCATCCACCAGCTTGATGCCGAGAAAAAGCAGCGCCACATGGCCGGCTGCCGCCAGGTCCCCGTGCTCCATCAGAGCGGCGATCATGGCCGGAATCCCGCCGGCAAACGGGCCGACGTAAGGGATGAGGTTGGCTAATCCGGCAAGCGGACCGATGATAAAAAAGTAGGGCACACTGAGCACGCCGAGCCCGACGGTCGCCAGCGTGCCGATGGTGACCGCATCGATGAATTGGCCGCGCAGATAGTTGCCGAGCTGCTGATCCATCTTGTGGATGAGATCCAGGCTGAACTCAAAAAAACGGTTGGGCACGATGCGGATCAGCTCTTTCTTGAAGGTCAGCGCATCTTTAATGAAAAAAAACATCAGAAAGGGGATCGTCACCAGAGTGATGACCAGTCCGGCGAAATCGCTGACGATGAAATCGACCAGGCATTTGCTGGACGCAGCCTTGAACTCTTGCAGTTTGGTCTTCAGGTCGATGTCGCCGTAGCCGAGCCAGCCCAATTTACTGCGCACCACCTCTTGCAATTGCGCCAGAGCGAGGTCGGTTTTGCTCGAGTTCTCGCCGCTGCTCATCTGGATCATCTGCTCTTTGATGAGGGGCACGGTCAGAAATAAACCGGCGAGCATGATGGTGGTGATGACCAGCAGAATGATCCCGGCGGCGGCGGCGCGTGAGATGCCGCGCGCCTCCATGCGCACCACCAGCGGATCGAGAATGTAAGCGAGCAGCATGGCGATGATCACCATTTTGGCAACATGGCTGAACATCAGGACCAGTACAATCAGCACCAGAGCCAGCAGGAGATACAGCATCTTGCGGGCGCTGGGGTCGCGCAGGGAGATCATGAATCTATCCTCCGATCAAGAGTGAACCGCCGTGACAACAGGGTCTGGAAGGGTTGCGAAACGTCCGGCGCGCTCACGGCTCAGTATGGCGCATCTGCTGCAGCGCTTCATTAAAGGCAAAGGCGCGCTGATTGGTCTGTCGCAGCCTCTCGCACACCAGCCGTGAAAGCCCCAGCACGATCTTGATGCCCAGGCTGGGATTGCGCTCGATCAGGCCGTAGAGATCAGGCTGAAACAGGCCAAAGATACGGCTCTTGGTCTTGGCCATAGCGGTGGCGGAGCGCGGCGCCGCATCCAACAGCGAGATTTCGCCGAAAAACACGCCGTCGCCCAGTTCGGTCAATTGCAGTTTGCCGGATTCGGACAGGATAACCACCCGGCCGGACTCGATGATGTACATGCCCAATCCCGGCTCGTTCTCGCGAAAGATGATCTCATCAGGCTGATATTCCCGCTCGTGCAAAATCCTGATCACCGCGGCCAGTTCGCGCCGAGTCAAATCCTGAAAAATCGGCATGGTCTTGAGCACCTTGCATAGGTCGGACTCTTTCAGCCCGGTATTTTCCGACGCCTTTCTTCTGACGAATAGACCTTTCATAAGCCATCCTCGCATAAAGATATGAGCGACTGTGAGCACGGTTGCCAATCCAGGCGCCCCGGCTGTTCTCACCCGCGGATCCGTCGACGCCCGATCTCTCTGCAATATAGCATAATTTTAAAAAAAAGAAAACGGCAATTTTCACTTGCTATTTATTTTCCTAATAAGTAACATAATCGAATCATAGTTGAACCGCCGGTCTTCTAAAGGATCCCTTGCCATGACCATTCCCGGTCTTACGCTGATCGCGGAATCGATCAACGATTCCGTGCCGTCCACCCACGAGCTGTTCGAAGCGAACGACATCAACGGCATCGTCGAACTTGCCTGCCTGCAGGCGGAAAAAGGCGCTGCCTACATCGATGTCAACATCGGGCCGCGCACGCCCGGCTTTATGGCCGAGGTGGTGAAAAAAATCCAGCAGCGCATCTCCCTGCCCCTTTCCATCGACACGCCGGATCCGGAGATCGCCCAGGCCGGATTGGAGGCCTATGACCCGGCGGCGGCCGGAAATCGAAAACCCATTCTGAATTCCATCTCGGAAGCGCGCCTGCACATGTTCGATCTTTACCAGATCCAGCCGTTCATCCCCATTCTGCTCATCACCGAGGGCATGGATCAGGCCGGGGAGATGGTGATGAACAAAACCGCTGAACAGATCCACGCCACCGCACGTTCTCTGGCCGCCATCGCCAGAAACAGACTGGCCCTGTCCTGCAATGAGGCGCTGATCCTCGATCCCGGCATCATGCCCATCGGCAGCGATTCCAAAGGATTTTTCAAGCGGCTGATGAACACCCTGAGGTTGATCCACCAGGACCCGGAGCTGACGGGTATCTCGATCTCTGTGGGATTGAGCAATTTCACCACCATGCTGCCGGCAAAAAAAGCGGATGGCTCGCCGGTCAAAGGGCCGCTGGAGAGCGCGTTTCTGACCATGGCCATGCCCCTGGGACTGAACACCATCATCGGTTCGGTGCAGCGCAAGTACGCGCTGCTGAAGGAGGACGACCCGGCCATGCAATGCCTGCAGGACGTCCTGCGCATGGACGGGGTCGATGTAATCATGCGCGTGATGATGTACTTTTCCTGAATCCGCGAAGCATCCGGCGGCCGGACTGCGCAGCCCCTGGGCGGCCGGGTTAGACCGTTTTAGTCTTCGGTGAAAAGTCGCTGCCATTATGAGGAACTCGATTTGCTGAAAGATCTGCTCTCGTATCACCAACCTCCCATCAGCGCACGGGAACGTAAAGTGACGCGCCTGGCGCTTTTTTTTGAAGACCTGTTCAAGGTGCCGCTGTTCCACTGTCAACGTTGCGGCGAGTGCATCCTCTCGTCCACCGCTTTCATCTGCAGCCAGAACTGTCCCAAACGACTGCGCAACGGCCCCTGCGGGGGCACAGGCGCCGACGGATCGTGCGAGGTGTATCCGGAGAAAAAATGCGTCTGGTATCGCATCTATCTGCGCTCCGCAACGCTCCACCGCGTCAGTCTGCTGTACAAGACCAACAAAATCCACAACTGGAATCTGGAAAAAACCTCGGCCTGGCTGAACGTGTTGAGAAAACGCATCGATCCGCCCATCTGGTTCGTCCGCCGTGATCGAGAAAAAGTAAAGGAAGCTATCCGCGTTGGCCCTCAAAGAAAAGATTGAATCCAAACAGCTGATTCTGTGCGGCGAGATCAGCCCACCGCAAAGCTGCGACGGCGATGTGATCCGCGAAAAAGCGCGCTATTTCAAGGGGCTGGTGGATGCGGTCAACATCACCGACAATCAGACGGCCATCGCCCGGCTGTCGAGCATCGCGTCGGCCAAAATCCTGCTGGACGAAGGGGTGGAACCGATCATGCAGATGACCTGCCGTGACCGCAACCGCCTGGCCATGCAGAGCGATCTGCTCGGCGCCGCCGCTCTCGGCCTGCACAATCTGCTTTGCGTGACCGGCGACTATCCGACCTTTGGCGATCAGCCCGAATCCAAAGGCGTGTTCGATCTCGATTCCATTCAGCTCATCGCCGCTGTGTCGCATATGAATCAGGGCCTGCTCCTCTCCGGCCATGAGATGAAAAAAGCGCCGGATTTTCTCATCGGCGCCGCGGCCAATCCCTGCGGCCAGCCTTTGGAGATGCGTCTGATCCGACTGTATAAAAAAATACAGGCCGGCGCGCGCTTTATCCAGACTCAGGCGGTGTTCGATCTCGAACTGTTCAGCCGCTGGCTGCAACAGGCCGTGGCCTGGGGACTGACGGAAAAAGCCGTGATCCTCGCCGGAGTGCTGCCGCTCAAATCGGTCAAGGCGGTGCGGCACATGCAGCAGGTGCCCGGCGTCCGCATCGATGAAGGGTATGTGCAGAGAATGCAGCAGGCCAAGGATCCGCAGGTGGAGGGCGTCAACATCGCCGTGGAGATCATCCACGCGCTGGTACGAATGAAAGGCGTGGCCGGCATCCATCTGATGCCGGTGATGTGGGAGAGCATCACACCCACCATCCTTCGCGAAGCGGGATGGACAACGATCAACCAGGGAGAACGACCATGAACGATACGGTAGAAAAAATCGTCGAGTGCATCGCGCGCGGTAAAATCTCCAGATCCTCCTGGTTTCCGCCGGACATGAAGGATCAGGACGGCGCCGACGAGATCGCCGCCCAGGCGCTGAAGGACGGCATGCCGCCCGAGGCGCTGCTGCAGGGCTGCATGCAGGGAATGGAACGCGTGGGTCAGGCGTTCGCCGAACACAAGGCCTTTGTCACCAATCTGATCGTCTCCGCCGAGGCGATGAACGCGGTGATGAAACACCTCAAGCCGTATCTGGAATCCGGCGAGGTGAAACGCAAAGGCCAGTTCATCATCGGCACCGTGGCCGGCGACCTGCACGATATCGGCAAGAACCTGGTCTCCATGATCATCAAGGGCGGCGGTTACGAGGTGATCGACCTGGGCATCGACGTGCCCACCAACAAATTTCTCGACGCCATCGCCCAACATCCAGGCTGCTTTGTCGGCCTGTCCGCGCTGCTGACCACTACCATGGCCAACATGGAGAACAGCGTCAAGGCCATCAAGGAGAAATATCCGGATATCAAGGTGCTGATCGGCGGCGCGCCCATCACTCTTGATTTCTGCAAACGGATCGGCGCGGATTTCTATTCGCCCACGCCCAATGACGCAGTGGTCTTTCTAAATCAATGTCTGGCCGGCCGCTGAAACCGGCAAGGCCCACAGCCCATCAGGCCGGGGCGGCGCTGCACTGAGACCGCCCGGCCTGGGTTCATTCCTTATTCCATTGTTCCCTTGATTAGAGATCGAACATCTGATTCGCCGATTCCTGCAACCCGGTTGACCATCCTCTCTTTTTTCTCCACCCCGGTTGAAATCGCTGACCAGCCCATGGACCCCTTGAAAAAAATGATTTGACAAATCAGCATAATATGCTATATTCATAACACTCTAATAAGAGTGCTAAAAGAGAAAAGCATTTCTGAGGCTTTATCATGCGAAGAAAATCGACCTATTATTATTTGATTTTGTTATTGATATATCAGCTTGTCGTCTCCTGCGGTGGCAAGCGGGAATCAGGCGCAAACGGGACGATCAAGATCTCGGGCGCCTGGGCTCTCTACCCCATGATGGTGCAGTGGGCGCAGGCCTATCAGAAGCAGCAACCGGAGATCCGCATCGACATCTCGGCCGGCGGGGCAGGCAAGGGCATGGCCGACGTGCTGGCCGGCCTGGCTGATATCGGTATGGTCTCGCGCGAAATCCGGGCCGAAGAAACGGCGCGCGGCGCGGCGTTCATACCGGTGGTCAAAGACGCGGTGTTCCCGGTGATGAACCGCTCCAATCCCGCCTATGCGGAGATCCAGCGAAAAGGCATGACCCGAAGCCGCTTTGTCGATCTGTGGATAAGCGGAAAAAATATGACCTGGGGTGATCTGGCGGCAACGCCGGAGTCCAAACCGGTGGTGCCGTACACCCGCTCCGACGCCTGCGGCGCTGCCGAGACCTGGGCCAAATATCTGGGCGGTCAGCAGGAGGATCTTCAGGGAACCGCCGTGTACGGCGATCCCGGTATCGCCGAAGCGGTCAGAAAAGATCTGTTCGGCATCGGCTATAACAACCTCGGCTATGCATTTGATCTTCAGAGCGGCCGGGTGGTCCAAGGGCTCGCGGTCATCCCTATCGATGTAAATGAAAACGGCGTCATCGACGCGATGGAGGAGATCGACAGCAAGGAAAAGGCGGTGCGGGCCATCCTCGCTGAAATATATCCCTCCCCGCCGGCGCGCAACCTCTATCTGGCGGCGCATCGTGCTTTTCCTCCGGCGGCCGACGCGTTCGTCCGCTGGATCCTCACCGATGGACAGGCCCTGGTGGATCCCGCAGGGTATGTCAAGCTGTCGCCCGAACAGGTGCAGGCTGCGCTGGCCGGTTTGTCCAAAACCATCCACTGATTTATCCACTGCGGAAGCGGTTCTCATCATGATATATCGACGTTCCTATCTCGATTCCCTCAGTCAAATCCTGGCGAGAATTTTTCTTCTTTCGACCGTGGTGTTGGCGCTGCTGCTGATGGTGGGGCTTTTGCTCAAAAGCCGGCCCATCTTGATGCAGGTGTCGTTGTGGGAGCTTTTCACCGCTGACAGCTGGCGGCCGCTCCGAGGCGAGTTCGGGTTCTTCCCGTTTATCATCAGTACCGTGGTCGTCACGCTCATCGCTCTGCTGCTGGCGGTTCCGCCCTGCCTGCTGGCCGCAGTTTATCTGAGCGAATATTCTTCCACACGCCTGCAGCAGAGCTTTCGCCCCATCCTGGAAGTACTGGCTGCCATCCCATCGGTCATTTACGGATTATGTGGCGTTCTGGTCATCGTCCCGCTGACACGAATCGTCGGCGGTTGGATGGGTCATGCCAATTCAGGATACACTCTGATCGCAGGCGCTATGGTGCTGGCGGTCATGGTGGTTCCGTTCATCATCTCGGTGAGCATGGAGGTGCTGCTGGCGGTGCCGGCA
>JAKJDB010000583.1 GCA_022706175.1 Candidatus Zhuqueibacterota bacterium
TTCGACATCCACCGCCTCTAATTTTAATTCATGGAGGCCGCTGTTTTCGAACGTCAGCTTTTTGCGGATGATGGGAAGGTCTGGATAAAGCAGATAGGTGATGCTCAGCGTCAGGCCCTGCAGACGGGGGTCCTCGGAGACGAGCGCCAGGCGCACGCCCTTTCCCTGCAGCTCATCCGCCGCCTGTTCGATGTGTTGGACACGCCACTGGCCGCGTCCGGTGAAATACCGGCCTTCGAGACAAAAGCCGAACTCCTCAGGCGGCGGCGCTTTACGATAGCGATGCGTTTGACCCCAGGCTCCCTGGTCATCCTTTTCCATGTAATCCGGCCGGTCAACGGCGACATAATTGCGGTCGACCCCTTTGAGCTTGAGCGACACCGTAGCAGCGCCCAGGGTATCATGGATCAACACTGTACGTTGAATGAGGCCGTTATCCAGGACAATGCGATGATGATCCCAGCGTGCATAGGGCGCGGTCTGGCTGTGCAGGGGTCCAGCCAGCGCCGCAAGAAGCAGGAGAGGGCGGATGCAGGCTCTCATGGTTTCTCCAAGTTTATTAATCCGTAGATCGTGCCGGCGCCTGGCCGGCGCAGGCGATGATTTTATTTGCCGCACAGTTCAGCTTTTTTCCACCCAGACCGGACTGGACCAGGCCAAGTGACCGTTCTTTTGCAGCACGCGCACGTAATACCAATGGACCTCATCCGTTCCCGCCCTGTCGTTGAACCTGAACTCGGTCTGGTAATGCGCCGAGAACACCAGCGGTTGAATCCGTATGGATTCGGCTGGAAACGGCCCGGTGAAAAGGACCTCGTTATGCTGGGCAAATTCGGACAGAGGTTTTTCATAGGAGAACGGCTGCGGCTGTTGCACGGTCAGCGAAATCCGGGTTTCGGAATTACCGGATAGACGCAGCACTACGGCGTTGGTGGGATTTTCCGCAAAGGCCTCTTTGCGGGAGGTATAGGACTGGACGGAGCAGCCGGCTGCTGTTTTATTTTTTATCAAATTTCTTTTTTCTTCGCAGAACGGGCCGGATTGGAAGCAGGGATAGACATCGAGCAGCGTGCCGCCTGAAATTTTGATATGAAAGTACCAGTCGCATATCCTCGGGAGATCCATGGCGGCCCAGGGACCCCAGCCGAACTCGATGCGCAGCAGCACCGGATGATCCCAGCAGGAGGCATCCACGATCCGGTCGCAGGGGAAATTCCGCTGAATAACCTGGTTGTTTTTCAATACTTCGACACGATCCAGCGCATCCCAGCCGCTGACCCGGATGGCCCCCTCTCTCTCCAGTGAGAAGGGAATCCCTTCGCCCATATAGTGACCATTCAGTCTAAAATCCAGGTGAATGCGGTCTCCACTCACTCCATAGGTGCGCCGTTTTTTGATCGCCTCCAGCACCGACTCGCGGGAGAGGTCCTGGGCCCACACGGCCGCCAGGCCTTCACCATAAGCGCCCGGATAGCCGAGATGGTCATCGGTGCCGGCGATGAGGCCGATGCGTTTTCCGCAGGCCAGCGCATGCTGCAGGCTGCTTTTGCTCCAGCAACCGCCCAACGAATGGCGGATGTAAGGGAACGGTGCGTTCGGCTGTTCCGTATTGCCGTGTTCCGAATAGATCTCGAGAACCGGGGAGATGGATGTATCCAGATAGTCCAGGTTGGCGCCGCGGTGTCCCTGACGATAGCCGGGGTGATGGGGAATCAGCAGCGCTTTATAATCAAGGGCGAATTTTTTCAGATCCGACAGGTCTTTGAGGATGATCAGGTCGGAGCGGTCGTCGGGAAACAGGATGCAATAGTCGCCGTAAAAGCTTGAGTGCCACTCCCAGCTCGGAAAGGTCACAAAGCGGCCCGGCTGATAATACGCTGCGGTGATCCGCTGAACCTCGGGCCAAAGTGTCTTTGCCCTTTTAAAGCCGTTCACCCATTTGAGCTGTCGGTCGCCTTCCATCAGCGGCATGTCGTGCCACTGGGCGTGCGGCGTCAGGGCGAAAAAGTCGAGATGGCTGCTGGCGATGTCAAAGGTCCGTTGCAGCGACCCCTTGGCATAGCCGACGTCGTTGTGGTTGTGCAGGTCTCCGAAAAACACTCGATAGGCGTCCTGCGCCGGCGGGCCTTTGCTCTTTGCCGCGGCCTGACGCACCTGGCCGGCAAGAGCGGCGGTGCATAGCGCGCTGTGCAGAAATCCGCGCCGGTTTATCTTGAGGCTCATCGTTTGCTCCAAGGATTTATTGTCATCATTCTGACTGCTGATTCCACTTGCGATTTTTTTCCACGCTGATTTATTTTTCCAATGTTATGTTTTCCATTCCTTCTCCTTCATCAGCACGAGTTCTCTTTCGCCGAGGAACTGGTTCTGACGGATGGTGATATTTTAACCGCCGACGTATCGTCCCAAATGGCCGCTGTCTGTGAGACGGCCAAAAGCAATGGCTGCGACCGATGCGATCCATCACATGACCGATCGGACAAAAACCGCACATGACCATTTTAGAGAATTTTACGGTTGTTTTCAAGCAAAATCAATGTGCCGGCAGGATGAGCGGCAGGCATGTTCCTGAAGCATCAAAAAGCTACCGTGGTCATGACATAGCCCCAGGTGGAGACGGCGCTGCCGCGCGTGGAACGGACCAGTGCGCCGGGAAAGAACGCGCAACAACCGGCCTCCATCGTCAGGGCTTTGCTATAGGCCCAGTTCAGCGTCACATCCAACTCTTCGCCGATCGCTTTGGCCGCTGAGGAGGGGAGAGGGACATCGGTTCTGAACACATGGGCTTGCGCTGCGAGTTGCAGCCGGTCGCTGCAATGGATTGTGAGGATGATGGCGTAATCT
>JAKJDB010000584.1 GCA_022706175.1 Candidatus Zhuqueibacterota bacterium
GGAGGCCGACCGCCGCAGCGCCCTGATCCGTGAGCTATGCTGGGACGAAGAGCAGGGATTCTTTTTCGAGTACCAGTACACCACCGGCCGGCGGCTTCCCTTCTGGTCGCTGGCCGCCTATTGGACTCTGTGGGCCGATATCGCCACGCCGCAGCAGGTGGACAGGCTGGTGGCACAGTTGCCCCACTTTGAGTATGACCACGGCCTGGTGCAGACCGTGGAAAAATATCCCAGCCCGCATCCCGAGTTCATCCACCTGCAATGGGACTATCCCAGCGGTTGGCCGACTTTTCAAATTCTCATCTGCGAGGCCTTGATCGAGCGGGGTTATGCAGAGATCGCCCGGCGCATCGCGCAAAAATATCTGCGCCTGCAGCTGGACCTTTACCGGTCAACCGGCAAGCTCTGGGAAAAATACAACGTCATCGAGGGCAATCTGAATCTGCCGGTGGAGCGCTATCCGGCTGTGCCGCTGCACGGCTGGAGCTGCACCTCGATCGCCTACTTGGGCCGGTTGCTCTTTTGAACGGCCGTTCAACGATGGACCCATAATGACGCGGCCGGCAAGTCTGCCGCGCAACTTATCGTTGACTCTGAACGGTTGATTGGTTATTTTGAAAGCTGACGGGAGAAAGGATGGCTGTGATCAGACGGCGAAGAAGGTCTGCGATCGAATGAGGGAGCTGCTGTGAAAAAACTGACCGAATGGTTGAACCGATACATCGTGCCGCCGCTTACGGCCTTGAGCGAGAACACCTATCTGTCCGCTATTCGCGCCGGCATGGTCTCGGTAGTGCCGCTGACCATCATCGGCGGTCTTTTCATGATCATCTCCTATCTGCCGGTCAGCGGCTGGGACAAAATCGTGGCGCCCTATCTGCCGTTGCTGCAGATCCCTGTCTCTGCCACCTTTGGGCTGCTGTCGGTTTTCGCCTGTTTTGCCATTGCCTATGATCTGGGAAAGCAGTTCAAGCAGGAGGCCATTGTCAGCGCCACCATGGCCACGCTGGTGTTTCTGATGATTCAACTCAAGGTGGGGGACACGGCTGAGGAGATCGCCTTTTCCATGGACAGCCTGGGCTCCAAAGGGCTGTTCACCGCTGTGCTCATCGCCCTGATCAGCGTGCGGCTGCAGAAATATTTTTCCGATAAAAACCTGGTCATCAAACTGCCGGAAAACGTGCCCGCGGTGGTGTACGAGTCCTTTGTCTCGCTGACGCCGCTGTTTTTTCTCGTGACTTTGTTCTGGATCATCCGCTTTGTCCTGGGCGTGGATATCGACCATCTGGTGCAGACCGGCTTCAAACCGCTGATCTTTGCCCTGAACACGCTGCCCGGCATCCTGGTGTACGCCTTTCTGGTCACGCTGCTATGGTCCGTGGGCATCAACGGCGACAACGCCATGGACGCCATCGTGGCGCCCATCTTTCTCCAATATCTGACCGCCAACGTCGAGGCCATGGTGGCCGGCCAGCCTCTGCCCTATATCACGGCCTATGGTTTTTTCACCGCTTTTGTCAATGTCGGCGGCACCGGGGCCACCATCGCACTGGCCCTGGTGATGTGGAACTCGCGCGAGCCGGGGTATCGCAAGGTCAGCCGACTTTCGCTGCCGACGCAGGTCTTTCAGATCAATGAGCCGATTTTTTTCGGTTTTCCCATCGTGCTCAATCCGATTTTTATGATCCCCTATATCCTCAACGCCCTCATCCTCACCACCGGCTCGTTTCTTCTCATGCAGGCGCATTTGATCAACCGGCCGTTCGTCAATGTGCCCTGGACCACGCCGCCGATCATCGGCCACTATCTGGTCTCAGGCGGCGACTGGCGAGCGGCGGCCTGGGGCGTCGCCTCCATCGTTATCGCGATGATGGTGTACTGGCCCTTTGCCAAGGTGGCGGAACGTCAACGATTGCAGGCCGAGGCGAGCGGAAGGGCACAGGAGTAGCTCCGATGGTTTTCTTGCAATAACTTCCCCTTCATCCCGATCGTCTATGGCGCCAGCAGATGCAGGGCATCCTGCGCCACCCACTCTTTGACCTTCAGTTTGGGTTCGGCCAGCTCGGTATCCTTTTCCAGGTATTGCATTTTCACCTGAATAGGCGGCTTCATGACAAAAGGCTTGCATCGAGGTAGAGCAATCATGGCCTTTTTCGCGCCTTCATACAAAGCCTTCCGTGTTTCTGCAAACGGATAGAGCACCGCCGCCTCGCGCGCCAGTCCCCGCTTGGTTGCCACGGTGACGATCTCATCGCCGAGAAATCTGACCGCCTCACGGCAGGTGGCCTCATCGCCGGTGACGAGAATGGGCGGAACGCCGAAATGGCCGGCCACTGCAGCGGTCTGCACCAGTTCGCCGCACTCTACGCCGTTGTACCAGAACTTTTTTTCTGCCAGGGAGGATTGGGTGTGGTGCAGCACTCCATCGGGCGTGCCGTTCATGGCGTGATAGCCGAACAGCACCAGACCGGCGCAAGAGTCGTCCAAGCTCCAGCGGTTGCCCATGGGCCGCGGCAAGCCGGTCACGTATTTGGCGCCGGGTTCCATCAGATGGGGCAGGATCGCCTGATTGCCATGGCCGTCGTTGACGATGATCTCGGTGGCGCCGCCGGCAAACAGGCCCTCGACCGCCGCGTTCACCTCGGCCGTCAGCAGCCGGCGGGCCATCAGCCGGTACTCCACATTGATCTGCGTGTGGTCGTCCCGGTTCTCCCACGTCCAGACCCCCGCGACACCCTCGAGGTCGGTCATCAGGTACACTTTCATGACGGTGTGCTCTCCTTGTGGGCACTTCGAGAGGTTCGGTCGCAAAGCCGTTCGCAGCCCGCCGAGCTGGGGC
>JAKJDB010000585.1 GCA_022706175.1 Candidatus Zhuqueibacterota bacterium
TACAGGCGCCCCCATGCATGCCTCGAGTGCACCTCCACTTGAACTGATGATTAGAAAAAAAACAACCCAACCCCGATGCCTTCTCAACCGGTCCCTCCTCACTTTGGCAGTCAGTCCATGCTGTCGCCGACTCTTAAGGATCATTCGATTCTGGGAGTATTATACCGACAAACAAACCGGTTGCATAAAAATTTTTACCGCTTGCGCCGTTCTTTTGTGACCTGCCGCAAAATCCGGCGTTATAAAAAACCTCCTAATTTTAGTTATGGGTTGCACGAGGCACAGCGACAGCCGCGCAAGCGGCTATCGCGAGGATTCCGTCCCGGCGACCAGCAGACACATCTTCCAGGCCTGGACGCGTGGAAGGAGGAAACGTTGGTACTCGCCGTCGGCGCCACTGGAATGTAAAATCGTTTTCCTGCACTGCATATCATAGCATACGGCGGTGCGTACACGAGTCCGTACCATGAGGACCAGGTCCTCGGCCGCATCGAATGAGGCGTTGGTACAAGTCAGCGCCCAAGCGTTGTCGCCCATCCGGCGGAACCAGAGGTTGACTTTGTGAAAGGAGGCCGCATAGGCCGGCAGCTCATCGCGGGACAACCAGCGAAAAACCGATTTCATCTGACTGCTCTTGGACAGGTTCTGCAGAAAGGTCCAGGGATAGTATCCGGCGACGCAGATCCGGCCTCCCAGCCGGTTTTCAAAGATCCCTAAAGTGCACCCGGCCACGGTGCGGCCGCTATAATCGATCAGACTCGACAACACCTGCGCATGATCGTCCGTTTTCTCCAGATGGGTCGCCGGCACATTCCAGCCGAGAAAGGATTGCCGGTTGTCGCGCTCACGGCCGGCAAAAGCGCCGTTGAGCGGATGGTCGGTGAATTTTTCAATCCGATCCATTTTATCCGATTGAACCGCTCTGAACCCGGTCAGTTCGGCAAAACCCATATCGTTCAAATGCTGCAGCGTCTCGGCATCCATGTAAAGGCCGCGGCTGAGCAAGGCTTTGATCTCCTCGCGGTTCATCGCATAAAGGCTGTTTTTAGCCAACAGCACCACCGACGCCGTGCTGCTGGAATAGGCGGCCGGCAGACCGATATCATAGATCTCGTGTTGGGGCAGCAGAGCAGCACCGTCGAACCAACTGCCGCCGGTGAGATGGTGCACTCCGCTCAAAGGGGTGCGGCCTAATGAGCGAGCCAGCAGGTCGAAAAACGGCCTGGCTTGGAGCAGAGCGGCCACCAGCGGCTCGTACTCGGTCAGCGGTTCGTCGTACATCGACAGCACATTAAAGGCGGCGCCGGTGCACCCTGCCGCCATGTGCGAGGCGGCCTCCAGCACCACGATATCGGCCGCTTTTTTCAGCCGCTGATAGGGAAAATTTTCGATTTCAGATTGTATGGATCGTATCGACTGGGGCAACAGGGAGACCTGCCGGCCAATGTCGTGAGACTTGCCGGCGAGTTCATCGGTGCGCGAATCCTGATAATAACCTCCGCCCGGTCTCCATAAAACCGGCGCCCGGTCCGGTCCGGAAATGATCCCGGCCCAGGTATCAAAGTCATATCCTTCAAAAAACCGGTCCCCGGTCATGAATCCCAGAGCCATGGCCGGCCGCACCTGATGGACGGTCCTTTCAATCAGGCGGAACAGCCGGGCCAACGTGTTGCGGTTGTGCTCCAGCCAGGCATGGCGCATTCGCAGTTTTTCTTCCACCGGACCTTCATCCATCGCCTTTTGCAGGCTTGGCCGCGTGTAGCGATGGCCGGTCTCTTTCTCAAAAAGGGCCAGGCAATGGTCGCAAAAACAGGTCAGGTTGATGGGCATGTGTCCAGCCAGGCGGACGTCATCATCAATCCAAATATAATCAGGGTCCGCCAGGGCCACTGATTGGTATATGTGACGAATGTAGGCGTGCACGTTTTCGTCGTTGGGACAGAACGACCCGGCGCAGATGTCGCCGTGTATATCCGTCATTCGAGTAAAAGCGCCCTGCAGCGAATTGTCCAGATTTTCGTTATGGTGGCCGATGGTAGCCAGCACATTGATGCCGCTGCGGTATCCGTGGCGGCGCAGCACTTGAATGCGTTCCGCCAAAAGCCGGCTGCGCTGTGCGATCACCTCAGCGGGCAGAGGCGCATGCGTAGCTGAAGTGAAAAAGGTCACCTCATCCGTCACCCCCTTGTATTTTTCCAACAACGCGGTCAGCTCTTGAAAACGCGCATCGGGCAGGGCCAGCGGAACTCCAATGCGAAAAGAGATCACCGCTCGCTCGATGCGGTCATCCGGCAGCGTACCGGCCTCGATCCGGTGGATGGCAACACCGCCCCACAGCAGCAGCGACACAGCCATCCACGCACAGGTCCATCCCCTCATTAAAACCTCCTCTCCACTCCAAGCTGTGCCTTGCCTGAAGCATGTTTAACCACGTACTGATTCGGTTCCGGGGTTTCTGATGTAACCGTCCATCGTTTACTATCCTGGCCCTGTGGAAGAAAGAAAAGAATATCACCCGGCTGCGTGGTGAAAAGCTGTACGCCGCCGGCCACCGGTTTGTTTTGACGTCGCTGGTTTTTGATCACCACACTCTTCCACGGCAGCTCCATTCGGCACGGCCTGCCGGACAGGCTGTGCACGCAAATCCAGGCGATGCGGCTCTCGCGTATTTCATAAGAGACGACAAAGCCTCCTCTGGCGTGCAGAGTAAAACGGCCATTGCTCTTTTGCGGAAACGCCGGCGCCAGGCGCAGCACGCCGTCATGACTCTGCAGCGCCGCCTCGTTCATCGCCGCGGCCAGGACCGACATGGATTCCATGGACATGTGGCGA
>JAKJDB010000586.1 GCA_022706175.1 Candidatus Zhuqueibacterota bacterium
GACGGTGGTGCAAGCTTTCCGTCGGAGATTTTATCCGTGTGCTGGCAGGAGGACGGCCGCAAGCCGTTGTTGGTCGTCAACGGATTCGACCGCCTGGCTGGCCCGGCCCGCACCGCGGGCGAGAGCTTTAGCGGATTTGTTCCACTGCTGGATGAGGGCGTGGCAGAGGGGTATGCGCTGAACTATACCGGCGCGCAGATCGATTTCGACCCTGCCTCGCCTTTTCTCAGCAACGATGCACCGGGTCATGGCGCCAGCCGCGCCGATGAAGAAACCCATCTGATCTGCGGCAATACTTTTGATTTTGTCTATGTGCACGGCCGCTCGTTGGCCGCGGCAGGCCGCGCCTTTGTCTCGGTCAGCGATGAGGCGGTCATGGCAGGCCGGGTCGATTTGAACCAGTACCCGCTGGTGGATCTGATTCTGGGGGAAGAGAAAGAGACGGGATGGCCGAAAGCGGTGATGGACTCGCTGCGCGGCAAACGGTACGTTGCCTTTCCCGAGGAGCTGCAACGAGCGGTCACCCGCTATCTGGCCGACGGTGGCAACCTGTTCGTCTCCGGCGCGTATATCGGTTCTGATCTGTGCCGGGGAAAAAAGGCCGGCCATGCGGATCTGGACTTTTGTCACAACGTGCTGCGCTGCCGTTGGGACGCGGGCCACGCCGCTGCCCGCGGTCGGGTCGAGAGCGTGGATTCTCTTTTTCTGCCGCTGCATTCCACCTGGCAGTTCGCCCAGGCGGGAAGCGATTCGCTCTATGGGGTGGAGGCGCCGGACGCCCTCTCCGCCTATGGAGGCAGCCGCACGGTGCTGCGCTATGAGGAGAACCAATTCAGCGCCGCCGTCGCCTACAAAGACCGGTGCGGTGTTCTCGTCTGCGGGTTTCCCTTTGAGACGATGTATCCCGCCTTTCAGCGTGATCAGTTCATGCAGGCGGTCCTGCGCCTGCTCGCCCCCTGATATCTTTTCCTGCATCAGCCCCTACGGTTTTTCTATCTGCCCTGTGGCGATTTTGTCCCTTGCGTTAATCAACAGAATTAGCAAGATTGCAGCAAACGCAACAACAGAAAGGGACAGCGTATGAAACTTGTCACAGCTGTATCCGCCGTTCTGTTGATAGGGGTTGGCGCAGGCGCAGGGCAGAGTGTGGTTATCAACGAGATCGGTTGGATGGGCACCGCCGCAGCGGCAGAGGATGAATGGCTGGAGCTGTACAACGCTTCGGACAATGCCGTAGACGTCAATGGTTGGACCTTGAGGGCGCTGGATGGCTCGCCCTCCATCACCCTGGCCGGCGTCATTCCTTCCCATGGTTTTTATCTATTGGAGCGCACCGATGAAACCACCCTTTCGGATTGCGCGGCCAATCAGATTTATTCCGGCGCCATGGCCAACACCGGGGAAAATTTTCAGCTGGCTGATCCAGGCGGCACGGTCCGCGATGCCGTGGATTGCAGCGGCGGCTGGTTCGCCGGCTCTTCGGCGGCGAAAACCAGTATGGAACGCCGACACCCTGGTTTGGACGGTGCTTATGCCTCCTCCTGGGCGAGCAACACCACTGTAGTGCGCAACGGTCTGGACAGCCAGGGCGGCGCGGTCAACGGCACGCCGGGCCAGCCCAACAGCGTCTTTGATTCCTCTTTGCCGGTGGAACTGGAGCTGTTCACCGCCGCCTGGCAGCAGGGCAAAGTGATTCTGGAGTGGAGCGTCCAGAGTCAGGTGAACAATCACGGCTACAAGGTGCTGCGCAGCGACACCGAAACAGATCCGGGCCACTGCATCAGCGGTCTGATCGCCGGCGACGGCACCACCAGCGAACGCAAGCGCTACCGTTATGAAGACGACCGGATCATTCAAGGCCGCCGCTACTGGTATCAGCTGCAGCAGCTGGATCTGGACGGCAGCAGCAAACTGTACGGTTCCATCAGCGTTTTCGCCGGTGATGGCGGCCCTTTCGTGCCAAACGAAAATCGTCTTCTGGCCGGTTATCCAAATCCGTTCAATCCCGACGTAACGCTGCAGCTGGAGCTCGCTCAACCGGCCGTCGTTGAAGCGGAGGTGCTCGATCTGCTGGGCCGGTGTCTGCGCCGCTTGGTTCAACCCACTCCGTTGCGGGCCGGCACGCACCAATTCGTCTGGGACGGCTGCGATGCGGACGGCCGGCCGGTGTGCGCAGGAATTTATTTTGTCCGCTTTTTCACCGATCGCAGTGAAGCACTGATCGATAAACTGGTCAAGTGCAATTAAAGCCAGCGCTATTGCTCAAAAGATCTCCCGGCCTTTGACGAACACCTTGTTCACGTGCAGCTGATATTCCGGTTCCGGGCCACTGATCTCGGCGATGAGCAGATCCGCCAGGTTGCCCTTCGCGATCACACCGGTCTTTTCCAGGCCCAGCAGGGCCGCAGGGTTGCGGGAGCACAGCGCTGATGCTCTGGTCAGCGCCTTCTCCAGCGACAGGGCCGCATGGTTTTCATACCAGATGCCCTCTCGATCCTGAGTGAACCAGGTGAGCAGATTGCCGAACGCCTGATCCATGGTCAAGACGCTGCCGCACAGGGTGTTTTTGCGGCCTTTGACCTCCAGGTAGCGGCCGTCTTCGCTCACCTTTCCGTTCACGCCCAGGATAGAGAATTCGGTCAGATCCTTCATCCGCGTCGCAAACATACTGTCGGTGATGGCGACGATGCGGTCCTGGCCCTTGCGCACCAGTGCGTCGAGCACATAGGATGGGTCCACATGGTAGCCGTCAACGATCAGCTCTGCGGTCACCTCGGGCGAACGCAGAATGGCTTCCAAAGCGCCGCCGTGAAAAAACGGCTTGAACG
>JAKJDB010000587.1 GCA_022706175.1 Candidatus Zhuqueibacterota bacterium
GGGCATTAAAAGCGTGTCCATCGAGGTGACCGGCCAGTACGCCTACGGCTATCTCAAGGCCGAAGCCGGCGTACATCGTCTGGTGCGCATTTCACCCTTTGACGCCAACAAACGGCGGCATACCTCCTTCGCCTCGGTCTTTGTCTATCCAGAGATCGATAACAACGCAGAGATCAACGTGGATGAAAAGGATCTGCGCATCGACACCTATCGTTCCAGCGGCGCCGGCGGCCAACATGTCAACAAGACCAGCTCCGCCATTCGTATCACTCATATACCGACCAACATTGTGGTGACCTGCCAAAACGAACGATCGCAGCACCGCAACAAAGAGTCGGCGATGAAAATATTGTTGTCCAAATTATATCAGATCAAACTGGAGGAAGAGGAGGCGAAGCGGGCCAAGCTGGAAAGCACCAAGCGGGATATCGCCTGGGGCAGCCAGATCCGTTCCTATGTCTTTCATCCCTACAATCTGGTCAAAGACCACCGCACCGAGCACGAGACCAGCAACATCTCTACGGTCATGGACGGCGACCTCGATGATTTTATTCACGCCTATCTGATGCAGCAATAGGGAAGCGGACCGTGCAGCAGACTATCGCCAAAGTGGATCTGTCCGCCATCGCCTGGAATTTGCAGGGCGTTCGCGATAAAGTGGCGCCGGCTGCGGTGATGGCGGTAGTCAAAGCCAATGCCTACGGCCATGGCGCATTGACCGTGAGCCGGACCGCCCTGGCGCAGGGCTGCACCCATCTGGCGGTGGCACGGGTGGACGAAGCCATAGAGCTGCGCAAAGCGGGCATAGAGGCGCCGATCCTGGTCCTCGGCGGGTTTTCTCATGATGATGCGTTTTTCATCCCGCGCTTTGAGCTTCAAGCCACGGTGTTTGAGGAACAGGGATTGCGGCAGCTGTCCGCCGCAGCCAGAAAAGCCGGTTGCTCGATACCGGTGCACGTCAAAGTGGACACCGGCATGGGGCGCGTCGGCGTGGCCTGGGATAATGCGCTGCCCTTTGTGCAGCGCCTGCTGAAACACCAAGAACTGCCGCTGCAGGGCCTGTACAGCCATTTCGCCACTGCCGACTGGCTGGACAAAAGCTATGCCGAACTGCAGCTGGAACGGTTTCGCGAAACCATCGAACAGCTGCAGCGGGCCGGCATTCAGGTCCCGCTGAAGCACATCGCCAACTCGGCGGCCATTCTCGACATGCCGGACAGCTATTTTGACCTGGTACGACCCGGCGTGATGATGTACGGCTACTATCCGTCGCGGGAGACCACGGAGAGCATTCCGCTGCGGCCGGCCATGACGCTGCAGACCCAGGTCCACTACGTCAAAACCATCGAACGCGGCGAAAGCGTCAGTTATGGACGGCAATTCATCGCGCGGGAAAAAACCAACATCGCCACTCTGCCGGTGGGCTACGGCGACGGCTATAACCGGTTGCTGAGCAACTGCGGAGAAGTGCTGATCCACGGACAGCGCTTTCCGGTCGTCGGCCGGGTGTGTATGGACATGATCCTGGTGGATCTCGGCGGCTGCGCCGATGTGGCCATCGGCGATGAGGCAGTGCTGTTCGGCCGTCAGGGCGACCAGTGGATCACCGTGGACTCGATCTGTGAAAAAATCAACACTATCCCCTACGAGGTGACCTGCTGGATTTCGAAACGAGTGCCGCGGATTTATTGGAACGCAGATTAGAAGCCTAAAATAATAAAGTACTGCTATGGAAGAGGAATTAACTAAATGGGCTGAAACCTGGCGTAAAGCCGGCAAAGCTCTGGATGAACAAAAGCTAAAAGAGCTGCGCGATCCAATGTATTATCAGAATCATGTGCAGACTTTGAACGCCATGCTCTGCTCTCTGCCAAAAAATCATGTGCGCAGGACGACCGGTCTGATTGAACTGCAGAAAATCATAAAACGGATGATTGAATAATTGGCGCCCGGCATACCGTCAAATACGGCTGCCAATCCTCTTTTTACAGCAGCCAAAGAGGTACAGGATTTTTTGGTGAAAAACGGATGGCCTTTCTGCTTCATCGGCGGACTAGCGGTTATTCGTTGGGGGGAAATGCGCATCACTCAGGATATTGATCTATGTTTACAATGCGGCTTCGGCAATGAAGAAACACGCATCTCATCTCTGCTTTCACATTTTTCCTCCAGGATATCCGATGGCGAGAATTTTGCTCGAAGGTATCGCGTGTTGTTGTTAGTAGCCTCGAATCATGTGGCCATTGATGTCACTCTATCCGGAATACCCTTTGAAGTGGAGATGATCCAAAGGGCCTCTCGGTTTGCTTTTTCAGATACATGTGATTTAATCACCTGTTCCGCGGACGATCTGGTCGTTTTGAAAGCATTTGCCGATCGGACAAGGGATTGGATGGATGTAGAAACGATTGTACAACGACAAGGGGACCGTCTCGATCAACGGGCGATTCTCAGCCGGCTCCAACCGCTCTGTGAAGCCAAAGAACAACCGGAAATCATCAAAAAGCTTAAACGTCTGTTTCAGACCATTGTTTGAACAAATAGTGAGAAGACCCACAGCAGCATAAAGAGGAACTATGTCAGAACCGCAGATGGAAGACCTGAATGAAGTCATGAAAATCCGCCGCGCCAAACTGGACAAACTGGCGGAGATGAACGTCAATCCCTTTGCCTACCGGTTTGAACGCACCCATCACGCCCGCGAGGTCCTCGCCCGCCACACCGAGCTGGAGAATCAGCTGTTGCGTCTGGCCGGCCGCATCATGGCGGTTCGACGCATGGGCAAGGCCGCCTTTGCCCACATCATGGATTCGAGCGATC
>JAKJDB010000588.1 GCA_022706175.1 Candidatus Zhuqueibacterota bacterium
CGGATTTCACTTTTCTCCTGCCGCGCGATTTGAAGCTGAACATGGATGTGAAATTTCCCCTGGACAACTATGTCCGCTATCTGGAGAGCACAGGCGAAAACGAACAAGCCAGATACCGTGCGGATTTCCTCCGCGACGTCAGAAACAGGCTGAAGGAGGTCGCCTCGCGGGATTATATCGACGCCGAATCAGACACCGTGGACTATGCGCTCCTTTTCATCCCCAACGAGCAGATCTATGCCTTCATCCAGGAGCACGACAGCCGCCTGATCGACCAGGGGCTGCAGCAGCATGTGATCATCTGTTCGCCGATGACGCTGTTCGCAGTGCTGGCGGTGGTGCGTCAATCTGTAGAGAACTTTAGCCTGGAAAAGACATCCAACGAGATCCTTACGTTGATCTCGGCATTTAAAAAACAATGGGATGAATTCATCAAGAAAATGGATGGGCTGGGTAAAAAAATCGCCGACGCGCAGGCCGAGTTCGACACCCTGCTCGGCGTCCGGCGCCGTCAGCTGGAGCTGCCGTTGGGCAAGCTGGACGGTGTGCGCAGCCTGCGCGGCCTGCCGGAGCCGGAAGGACCGAAGGCCGAAAATAGCCGCGAACAGGAAATATAATCAGGCCGGCGCCTGTTACACTTTATGAATTTGATCTGCTATTCATCCACTCTTATACAAGGAGCCTGTTCATGAAACAACTGCTTTCTTTGATTTTCCTGTTATTCGCAGCAGGGTTCGCTGCCGCTGCAGATGAATATTCCATCGATGCGGCGCACACTCAGGTGGGATTCAGCGTAAAACACATGGTGATCGCAACCGTGCGCGGCACTTTTAAGGAATTTTCCGGCACGGTTTTTTATGACGAAAAAGACATCACCCGCTCCCGCATCGAAGGCGTTATTAAAACAGCTAGCATCAATACCGATAACGAAAAACGGGACGAGCATTTGCGCGCTTCTGATTTTTTCGATGCAGCCCAATATCCGGATATCCGCTACAAGAGCAAAAAAATTATGAAACGAAACGATGAATGGGTGGCGGTGGGGGATCTGACCATGCGCGGAGTGACCAAGGAGATTGAACTGACGTTCACAGTCAGCGAAGCGATCGTTGATCCTTACGGCAACACCCGGATCGGCGTAGAGGCGCGGGGAAAAATCAATCGTCAGGATTTCGGCGTCGCCTGGAGTAAAAAACTCGACAGCGGCGGCTTAGTCGTGGGCGATGAAGTCAGATTGGAACTCGCAGGAGAGTTTATCAAGAAGAAATAACGCGTAGCCAGGGCGCCTTCGGCGCCCTTTTTTTTTACCCATCGATCTAGGGCTGTTTACGGCCGCTGCTCATGTAGATGTAATCGGATAGCCGTTGGGTGTCCACCGTGAGCGGATTTTCCTGTAGAACCCGGCTGCGCAGTTCTTCATAGACCAACCGGACCTTTCTCGCCTCTGCATCGCGAACCACACGAGCACGGACCTGCTCATAAGGGATAAAATCCTCCCGGCTGTCGGCCAGCAGCAAAATGGCATAGCCCTCAGGCACGGCGATCGGCCCGGTGATTCCTCCTTTGGACAGCGCGGCGCAGGCTTGTCCGATGGCGCCGTAATCTCCCTTGTGAATAAGCCCCAGATGACCTTGACGGCTTTTCAACCCGGGACGCTGGGTGTAGCGTTGCGCCAACGTACGGAATTTCGCGGCATCAACCGGGCCCGGCAGCAGCTGCTGCATCAGTTGCCGGGCCTGCGGTTCGCTTTTGAGCAGAATCTCGTAGACGTCCATGACACGGTCCAGAAACAGCGATCGCTTGACGGTCTCGTAATAGCGACGATACTCCGATTCGCCGAAGTGGAGGGTATCGGCGACGTGATGGACATAGAGATTGGACAACAGATGATCGCGTTTTTCCCGAATCTCGTTTGCCACTGCTTTCTTTTTCGCCACTTGTTTCTTTTCCGCGATGTGCAATAGAAAATAATTCCTCAGGCTGAGGGCCACCGCCCGATACATTCCCTCATCGAGGGCGCCTCGTGGCAAAATGGCCGTCTGTTTTATAAAATCAGCGACCGTCCAACGGCCGCCGTCAAACTCTACTATGACTTCCTGAGCATATTTATCCAGCAATTGCGCGAACGGCGCATCAAGCATCTCCATGGGCGCCAACGTGCGCAGGGGCGTCGCGCCGGTCTGGCGCCTCTCTTTTTCCAACCGTTGGATCAACGGCACATTGAGCCGCACATCTTTTTCCATCATCAGCTGTTTGATGCGCTGTTCAGCAGCGGCGAGCAGCCGGCGATAGCGGATTCTGCCGCGAATAATCTCCCGATAGGCTTGAAACTCGTCCTCGCGCAGAATCGGATTGACCACGATGTTCTCGAGTTTCAGAATGTGCCAGCCCACCCGTCCTTCCACCGGTGGAGAGATCTCACCAATGCGTAGACGATAGGCCGCCTCCTCCAGAGGCAGATCCAGATCGCCCCATTTCAGCAACCCCAGATCGCCGCCGGTGGCGGCCAAGATCGAGTCGCGAAAACAGGTCTCTGCCAGATGATGAAAAGTGGCGCCTTTTTTCAATTGTGCATAAAGAGAATCGATGCCGGATCGTGTGGGCGAAACCAGATGGCGGACATGCAGTTCCCGATTCATCTCGGCGAACGCGGTTCGCACATCCTGGTCCGAGACCGGCGGCAGCGTTGCGGCGATCTCCTGCTCGTACAGGGCATGAATGAGCACCGCCGTGGATTCGGCGTGCATGGCGCGCCGGAAACCCGAGAGCGTATCCATCCGTGCAGCCACGGCCTTTTGCGCCAACAGATGCCGGACCGCA
>JAKJDB010000027.1 GCA_022706175.1 Candidatus Zhuqueibacterota bacterium
CAAACGTCGGCGGACACTCTGAAGCATCCAGTACGCCCAGCCGGCCGCTGGTTCCGGCGCCCACATAAAACAGCCGGCCGCCGCGTTTAAAGGCGTCGACGATCAGATCCACGGCTTGAGCGATATAGGGGATCTCTGCACCGACAATCTCGGCGACACGGCGATCCTCGTCATTGATCAGCTGCAGAATCCTCGCCACCGGCAGGCTGTCGATATCCTTGGTAAGCGGGTTACATTGCTCTGTGGTCAGATCCTTGATCTCGTCAAACACTCTGTCTTTCACTTGATCCTTCCTTTCTCAGGAGCAGCAAACGGCTGGCAGAGATCGTATGCAGCATAGGGATCGATTGTATCGTTGCGCCGGCGAGCGGCTCGATCTCCTCCTGCAAACCCTTTTGCGTAACCAGAACGCCCTGCGGCCGCAGCAAGGGCTGCGCCCATTGCCACAGCTCCACCAACCCAGCTACGGCGCGTGCGGTCACCAGCTCGAAAAAACCCGGCATGCTGCTCTTCAGCTCCTCCACCCGCTGGCACAGCACCTGAGCTTTCACCAACCCCAACTGCTCCGCCGCCTCACGCAAAAACAGCGTTCGTTGCCGCCGCGAATCCAGCAGCGTCACTTGTACATCAGGACGCAAGAGCGCCAGAACCACCCCGGGGAAACCGGCGCCACTGCCCACATCGAGAACCCGGACTCCAGCCAGTAAGCCCGGAACCCGGCTGAAATTCCACGAATCAGCCACGTGTTTGGCGACGATCCGGTTGAGATCGTTTTTCGACACCAAATTGCAGCGGCTGGTCCACCGCTCAACCAGCTCAACGTAGCGGCGCAGGCCGTCCCCTTGCTCGCCGGACAAGCCGACCTCGGCGCATAAATGGAGCAACGCTGCTTTATTTTCACTGTGCATGCGCTCTCGACCGTTTGTTTGAATAGATTAAAAAAGTTCCACGTGGAACATTTTTTTCGGCCACCCTGCAGCCATACGCTCCATTCCTGATATGTTCCACGTGGAACATCAACTGCGCCGACCGCCGGTTTTTGTCAAAAAAACCATCAAAACGGCAATGTCCGAAGGAGCGACGCCAAGTATACGCGAAGCCTGGCCAAGGGTTCGCGGCCGGATCCGATTGAACTTGTCGCGGCTCTCCTTGGACAACGCCTTGAGTGAATCGTACTGCAGATCTTCCGGTATGGCGATCTGTTCCCATTGCTTCATGCGCAGCACCTGCTGCTGCTGCCGGTCTAAAAAACCCTGATATTTTATAGAGATTTCAACCTGCTCGCGGACCTGTCGCCAAAAAATACCGGCGCCGGCGGAATAAAGCTCCTCCGAATACAGCTCATCAAAATCGGTCAGTCTCACCTCCGGTCTTTTTAGCAATCGTGCCAGGCTTTCAATCTCCTCCAGTTCAGCAGAGCCTTTAGCAGCAAGGATTCTATTAACAGCAGCCAGGGGCGGACGTGCGCTATGCAATTGCGCCAGAGTATCGTTGATGGCTACTTGCTTTTTCTGAACCATTTGGTAGGCCTCTTCACTGATGAGACCAAACTGCCGGCCGTATTTCATTAGGCGTAAATCTGCGTTATCCTGGCGCAGGAGCAGGCGGTGCTCGGCCAAAGAGGTGAACATGCGGTATGGTTCTTCCAACTCCTTGGTGACCAGATCGTCGATCAAAACGCCGATATACGCTTCATCTCTGCGCAGAATAAACGGCGGCTGCCGGCGAATTTTAAGAACCGCATTGATCCCGGCCATCAGACCCTGCGCTGCCGCCTCTTCATAGCCTGAGGTGCCATTGATCTGTCCGGCAAAATATAAACCAGGAATAAACTTGCTCTCCAAAGTGGCATGCAGTTGAATAGGAGGAAAGTAGTCGTACTCGATGGCATAGGCCAAGCGGGTGATTTGGCACTCCTGCAATCCGGGAATCGTTCGAATGGCCGCCTGCTGAATCTCCTCCGGCAGGCTGGAGGAAAAACCGTTGACATAGTATTCGTAGGTGTCTCTGCCCTCCGGCTCGAGAAAAATCTGATGACCTTCGCGGTCGCCGAAACGATATATCTTGTCCTCTATGGAGGGACAGTAGCGTGGTCCAACCCCTTTGATGACTCCGGCGTATAGTGGTGAGCGGGAAAAACCGCTGCGCAGGATTTCGTGCGTCGCTGGTGTGGTCCTGGTTAGATAGCAGGCCAACTGATCACAGATCACCCGCTCATGCTTGTGGGAAAAAGGAACCGGCTCCTCGTCACCGCGCTGCACTATCATGGCGTCAAAATTCACGGTTCTGCCATCGATGCGTGGCGGTGTGCCTGTTTTTAATCGTCGAACGACGACACCCTGCGCGGCCAGCCATTCAGACAACCCGTGCGCGGCAAGCTCCCCAGCCCTGCCACCGGGAAAATGGACCATACCGATATGGATCAAACCATTGAGAAAGGTTCCGGAACAGACGATCACCTCCTGGCTGTGCAACTGGGTGCCGATCTCGGTCACCACGCCGGCGGCCCGGCCCTGATCGAACAGAATACCGGTGATATGCAATTGACGAAGGGACAGGTTTGGCTGATTTTCAATACTTCGGCGCATACGTTGGCTGTAGCCGAGACGGTCGTTCTGTGTGCGCAGAGACCACACCGCCGGGCCTTTGGAGCGATTCAACATGCGGAATTGAAGCGCGGTCTCGTCCGCCACCACTCCCATCTCGCCGCCGAGACTGTCGATCTCTTTCACCAGATGGCCCTTGGCCAAGCCACCGATGGCGGGATTGCAGGACATCTGGCCGATAGTGAAAAGATTAAGCGTGGTCAACAGGGTGCGGGCGCCCATGCGGGCACAGGCCAGCGCAGCCTCACAGCCGGCGTGGCCGGCGCCGACGACGATGACGTCGAATGATTCTTCATTCATAATTATTTACCGATACAAAAACGGGAAAAGATGTCCTGAAGCACCTCTTGAGTGGTCACATGCCCGGTGATCTCTCCCAGCGCATCTTGGGCTGCGGTCAAGTCCGGAAGCAGAAATTCCGCGCTGTACTTTTGCTGCAGAGAAAGCATCGCCTGGCGCAGGGCTTTCCGGCCGGCAAGAAGACTCTGCTGATGACGGATTTTGTCGATGATCACTTCCTGTCCAGGGACGGCATGACCGCGCATCTGGTCGATGAGCGCCTTCTCTAATTGTTCGAAACCTTCGCCGGTCTTGCAGGAAAGCGCGATGTTTTGACCGGGCAACGGCGAAAAAGAACTGATTGAAAAAGCTGGCTTGTCTTTTTTATTGATAATCCGCATCAATGGTTTAGCCAAAGCCTGACAATCGCGCAGCAGCTGCTGGTCCTCCTCCTCTTCCGCCTGACTTCCATCGACCATATACACCAGCAGATCCGCATCAGCCATAGACCTTCGCGTTCTCTCCATGCCCATCTGCTCCACAGGATCGTTGCTGCAACGCAGACCGGCTGTATCGATGATACGAAACAGATAGCCGTTGATGGATATCATTTCCTCCAGTGTATCCCGCGTGGTGCCTGGATATTCGGAAACAAGCGCGCGATCCCTTTTCAGCAGACGGTTCAACAGGCTGGATTTGCCCACATTGGTTTTACCCACAATCGCCACCAGCAGCCCTTCGCGTACCAGGCGGCCGTATTCAAAAGAAGAGATCAGCGCAGTGATCTGCGCATCAATGTTTTGCAGCAGCTGCACCAGCTCGGAACGATGAAGAAACTGTTCCTCCTCGTCGAAATCAAGCTCCAGAATTAAAAGCGATTGGGCGTCGATAAGTTGCTGTCGAAGCGTTTGAACATATCGGGAAAGGTCACCACCCAAGTGGGCGAGGGCTTGACCGAGGTTTTTCGGCGTGTTGGATTGAATCATATCCGCCACCGCCTCGGCCTGAATCAGATCCATTTTTCCGTTTAAAAAAGCTCGCAGGGTAAACTCACCCGGCTCTGCCAGGCGCCCGCTGCCGGTCGACAACAACGCCTGCAGGATTTGATCGACGATAAATAGACTGCCATGGCAGGAAAGTTCGACCACGTCCTCACCGGTATACGAGGCGGGCGCGGGATATTTGGTAAGAATCACCTGATCCAACCATTCCCCTGTGCGGGTAAAAAAATTGGCCAGCGTCGCCTTTCGGGCCGGGGCAGCGGACAAAACCGGGCTACCGCCCAGATGCTGTTCAACCAAGGACACGGCCTGCTTGCCGCTGAGGCGAATCACCGCCAATGCGGAATGGGTCTTGCCGCTGGCCAGGGCGATGATCGTGTCGGTTAATGAATAATTGTTCATTTTTCTCGCTGACCGCTAAAAAGAAAGCCCCACAGAAAGCGGGGCGTTTGATTAAAAAGGCTGGCGGTCTCCTGCTTCAGGCCGGCGTGAGATATTTCTGCTGGAGGATCGTCAGAATATTGAAAATGGTGTAATAAAGATTCAAACCGGATGGGAAGGAGTAGAACATGAATATCATCAATGCCGGCATCATATAGATCATGGCTTTTTGTTTGGGGTCGGTCATCGTCATCTTTTGCTGGAGAATCATGGTGACGCCCATAAGGATCGGCAGAAGGTTGATCGGAATTCCAGCAACGACCCCAATCGTATCCGGCGAGGAAAGGTCAGAGATCCAGCCGGCAAATCCCTGCTGCCTCAGTTCGATCGTTGAGCGAAAAACATTAAAAAGCGCAATAAAAATAGGTATTTGTATCAAGACCGGAAAGCAGCCGCTCATGGGGTTGATGCCCTGTTCCTTGTACAGCTTCATGGTCTCCTTATTGAGCCTCTGTGGATCATTGCCGTATTTCTCTTTGAGTTCATTCATCAAGGGTTGCAGCGTCTGCATCTTTTTCATCGATGCGGTGCTCTTGTTGGTCAGCGGAGTGGTGAGGATTTTAAGCAGCAGAGAGAAAAGGATAAGCACCAGACCATAATTGCTTATGTATTTATGGATTTGTTTAAAGGTCCACAGGATGGCTACGCTGATGGGCTGAATGAACTTCCAACCGAAATCCATCGTATTTTCCAGCCCAACCTGATACGTTTTCAGAATATCATCATCCAGAGGTCCTAAATACAAGCGAAAATCTTCTTGATAATCTTTTTTAGTATAGGGCATGGTCAGGCTGATGGTGAACTTTTTCCACCTTGCTTTGATGTCCTGCGGAGTGGGGACCTCCCAGCCCTTGGACTGGACGTACATACCTTTTGACTGCTGGGGAATCAACGCCATGAGGAAATATTTGGTGCGCAGCGCGATCCAATCGATGGAACCGGTCTCTTTGATCATCTGTCCATTGGCTTTGCCATTTTTGCTGTACTCCCCGGCTGCGGCCACTATCGTTTTGGCATAACTCATATCCTCACTGACCCGTTTTTCAGTGATATTGAGGCCAGAGGGCAGAGAAAGGCTATAAGCCTTGTCGGCGATGATCTGCTCCATATTTTGCAGGCCGATTTTTACCTGAACATGATAGGCGTTAGGGAGAAATCCAAACTCTTTAATGATCTTTTGCGTCGGACCAAAAGGAAGTTCAAAGCGAAGAATTTTTCTTTCGCTGCGAGCGTCGATGAACGAATCCGCGGAGCAGGCGAACGGATAGTTGGCTGTGGCGGTGGAATCCCCTTCATGGGTGATAAAAGAAAGGGCCAGGTTTCCCTGCAATGGATCTGCCACCATCTGTACGGCGTCTCCATGGCCGGTGGTATATTTTTTCAAGGTCCAGCTGGTCAGCAGCGCGCCTCGACTGCTGAAGGTCGCTCGATAGAGTTCGGTCTCAACGGTGATGATCCTCTCTTTGATCGTATCTGCAGCCGTAGCGGCATTGGCGGAGTAAGCCATAGGTTCTTTGTTATCAAACGGTTGGGCCTTTGGAGCAGCAGGGGCTAAACGCAGCGAGTCCTGCAAAGCGTTACGCATTTGTTCCTGTTGATAGACCTGGGGGAAGAAATACTTTTTATAGATAGGCGTCTGGACAAGGAGAAAAACCAGGCCGATGAGAAGAAAAGCCAGACAGGATCATAACCGCCTGGAAAAAAGGGGTTGCATTTAACAAGGCGGAGGATGGATTTGCCGCCCCCTTTGATCAGGCCATATTTAGTAATCGCCTGAACCGCATATTCGGAACAAGTGGGAATGTGTCGACAAGCAGCGGGCAGTACGGGCGAAATGAATTTTTTGTAACCGCTCAACCCAAGAAGGACCGCCTTGAGCAGTACGGCGTGGATCACAAGCACTATCTTTCTCATCGGCATTCTGCTTCTGCAATTTTCTCGATTAAACGGTCAAAATCTCTCTTCAACGCTTGAAAAGAGATCTCTTTTGCGCTCTGTTTTACTATAATGACGAGCTGCGCTTTCAGAGAACAGAGCAGTTGGTTGGATCTGGCCAACTCCCGGCCCACTCTTTTCAGATAATTTCTCTGTACCGCTGATTTGCACTTTTTACTGGTAATGCCGACTTTTAGGGTTGGTGAAGATAACACAGAAATAAAAAGGCAAGCGCTGGAAAAATGTTTTCCTGATTGAATGATTCGGGAAAAGTCAGCGCTTTTTTTAACCAGGACGGTTTTTTTCAACCGACACATTGGCAGAGCACCTGGCGCGCTATTTATCGCTTACCGTTAACCGTTTGCGACCTTTGGCCCGTCTGCTTTGCAGCACTGCTCGTCCTGATTTGCTCGCCATGCGGGCGCGAAAACCGTGTTTGTTCACTCGTTTCCGTTTGCTGGGTTGAAACGTTCTCTTCATAGATTTTACCTTTCACAATTTGACGTAGAACATAAATTTAATGTTTTTTTGTATAAAAATCAAGAGCTTTATTTAATGTTCGGTCGGGGAAAATGGAGTTAAGGCAGAAAAAAGCAGCGCTTGTTCATTTTCATCATTGACTTTGCTTGAACATTTAGTAAATTAAAGCAGACTAGTCTGATAAAGTGAAACATGTGGATAAGTATTAAAGCCGGTAAATTCAAATACTCCAAGAAAGAACCAAGGATAATAAACAATGTGGATAACTCTTTTTTTGAGATTAATAATATATTGTTTTTTTATTATTTATAATATTATTAACATTTTAACAACCTGTTGATAAGTGATGAAAATTGTTGACAAGTTAAAAAATAATCCATTTTATGCATAGAAAGAGTGTTTGCACCAATATGTTGATAAATAGAAATGGAAAAAGAAATGTCGAGAACGCCGTTGGAAGTATGGGAATTGGTATCAGCGCGCATTGCGGAGCAGATCAAGCCGGACAGCTATGCCACCTGGTTTAAACCCATAACCCCGATAAAATGGGAGGATAATATTTTGACGGTTCAGGTGCCCAGTCAATTTTTTTATGAGTGGCTGGAGCAGCATTACAGCCAGACCATTCAGCAGGCGATGACTGCGGCTATCGGTCCGGGCACCAAATTGCTCTATTCAATATTAATGGATGTTGCACCGCAGAAAAATGATCCGATCCTGGCCGGCCGGGCCGTTCCTGCCGCCAGTCGGGTGGATCATTTGAATATGCGCTATACGTTTGAAAGCTTTATCGAGGGGGAATGCAACAAGTTTGCCAAAGCGGCCTCGCTGGCGGTGGCCAAATCTCCCGGCACTACCACTTTCAACCCGTTGGTGGTATATGGCGGCGTCGGCCTGGGTAAAACCCATCTGATTCAAGCAGTGGGCAATTACGCGAAAATGGCCTTTCCCAGCATTCGCGTGCTTTACGTGGACAGCGAACGTTTTACCATGGAGTTCATCAATTCCATTCAGAAAAACAAAACCACCGAGTTCAGTGGTCTCTATCGCAATGTCGACATTTTGATCATCGATGACATCCAGTTTTTTGCCAACAAAGAGAGAACCCAGGATGAATTTTTTCATACTTTCAACACCCTGCATCAAAAAGGCAAGCAGATCATTCTGTCCTCAGATCGGCCGCCCAAGGAATTACAGGGCATGGAGGAGCGTTTAATTTCCCGTTTTCAATGGGGCCTGGTGGTGGATATTCAGGCGCCGGATTTGGAAACCAGGCAGGCTATTCTGCAGAAAAACGCGGAGGACAATGACATTGAGCTGCCGCAAGAAATTTTTCATTTCATCGCCACCCATATCACCTCTAATATCCGTGAGCTCGAGGGCGCGTTGATTCGATTACTGGCCTATGCCTCTTTGAACGGTGTGGATGTAACCCTGGAACTGACAAAAAAAGTGTTACGCGATGTATGCATCAGCAAATCCAAAACCGTCAGCATCGAAGGAATTCAAAAGATCACGGCCGATCATTTTGGTTTTCCGGATGATTTGATGCGGGCTAAAACAAGAAAAAAAGAAATCTCGCAGGCGCGTCAGATCGCCATGTACCTGAGCAAAATACTGACGGACAGCTCGCTGAAAACCATAGGTCTGCATTTCGGCGGTCGCGATCATTCCACGGTTATTCACGCCATTCAATGCATGGAACAGGCGCTGCTTTCCGATGAAAAAATCAAAGAAGCCATCTCGCTGCTGAAAAATAAAATTGAAATTTCTCAGCTGTAATTTTACACAACGGGTGTGGACAAACGTCTATTTGCAGTCAATAAACTGTGTACAGGACGTTTATAATAGAAGGCGTATCATAGCGGTTAACTTGATTTTTTCACATACACTCACATCCTCGAACAGTTCCACAATAAATACACAGTGCAATGTGCAAAAGTTGAAGACGATCGTTGGTCCAGATGATTTGAAATTACACGGCTTATTGCTTAAAAAAAACGAGGGTGATGACTTATCCACTTTTCCACAGCCCTTACTACTATAAAATACTTGATTTATATATTATATTTAGTTAAGTTATATGGATTTATTTTCACTCTATCTCACGGTTAGGAGGCACACATGAATTTTACAACGTCCAAAAGGGAATTCTTTGAAGCGCTGCAAAAAGTGATCGGCGTTGTCCCGCAGAAAACGACGATCTCGATTCTCACTTGCGTGTTGATGGATTTGGACGGTGATACGTTGAACATGACCGGAACGGATTTGGAAATTTCGATCACCACGTCCCTTCAGGTTTCCGGTCACGAAAAAGGATCGGCGGCCATCCCGGCGAAAATATTGCTCGAGATCGTTCGTGAGCTTCCGGATGTTCCTCTGCACATTCAGGATGACAGCAGCAACAAGATCATCATCAAAACCGAAAAAGGCGAATATAAAATAGCCACGCAGCCGAAAGAGGATTTTCCCAAAATCGCCGTGGAAGAAGGTGAGTTCTCCTTTATCATGGACGCGGGATTGTTGAGCCGCATGGTTGAAAAAACGATTTTTGCCGTTTCCATCGATGAGTTGCGCCCGGCGCTCACCGGCATCAATATAGAATTATATCCCAATGAGATCAGACTGGTGGCGACGGATGGACATCGTCTGGCCAAAGTCGCCAAGGTCAATTTCCCTGTCAAAAAAGACATTCAGAAAAATCTAATCGTGCCCACCAAAACCATGACCTTGTTGATGAAAAATCCGCAGAGCAGCGGCGTTAAAATACAAATCGGCGAAGATCATGTGGTGTTTTATTTGGAAAATTCCGTCGTCTATTCCAAATTGATCAACGGCGCTTTTCCGAATTATGATCGCGTTCTGCCCAAGGACAACGATAAAGAACTGAGGGTCAACCGGGATCTGCTGATCGCGGCTCTGCGCCGGGTTTCGATTTTCTCCAGTTCGTTGACGCATCAGGTCCGCCTGATTTTATCAAGCCATGAGATGACCATACGTTCGGAGGATATCGAATTCGGCGCTGAAGCCAAAGAGGTGATCCCCTCGCAATTCAGTGATGAATGGCTGCAGATCGGTTACAATTCCAACTACCTGATGGATGTGCTCCGGCACGTGGACACCGAAGAGGTTGTTTTTGAACTCAAGGACGGCAACAACTCGGCTATCATCACGCCGGCGGTCACGGAGGAGGGAGAATCGGTTCTTTATCTGCTGATGCCGATCCGCATCAGTGAAGAGACGGCTGCGGCCTCCTGATAGAGTCTGTATGTATTTGCACTCTGTTTCGATCAGGGGGTTTCGCAATTTAAAACCGCAGCGTTGGGTGTTTCCCCGGCAGACGCATTTTATTTTCGGCGACAACGGCCAGGGTAAAACCAATCTGTTGGAGATCATCTATTTCCTTTGTTTGACAAAGAGCTTCAGAACCAGTGAGGATCAGGAATGTCTCGGCCATCAGCAGGACCATTTTCTGCTCGAAGCCTGTTTTGTAGATGAAAGCCAGGTGGAGCATTCGGTTCAGGTGCGCTATCAGCCTGGAGCAGGAAAAAGCATTCAGCTGGACGGCAAGCCGGTTCATCGCTCCTCCGAGTTGGTCGGCCGTTTTCCAGTGATCAAGCTGTCTCAGGAGGACCTGGAGATCACTACCGGTCCTCCGCAGCAGAGAAGACGTTTCTGCAATATTCTGCTTTCGCAGGTATCTGTACGGTATCTGGCTCTGTTGAAAGAGTATGAACGCATCGTCAAACAGCGCAATTGCATTCTCCGAGAGGCTTTGAGCGGCCGATCGGCCGCGGGAGCGGGCGTGGAAATTTGGGATGGTCCGTTGATGAACAAGGCGGCCGCGATTTCAGAACTGCGCGGCAACATGGTTGACGAATTGAATCCGCTTTTGCAGACGTTTTATCAAACATTCACCGGGAAGGGGGACGTTTTGGCGCTGGAGTACCTTCCCGATGTGGCTGCGCAGAGGGACGAATCCTATGCCGCGGCCTTTCAACGGCGTCTGAACCACTGTCGCCGGCAGGAACACCAACGGGGCATCACGCTGATCGGTCCGCACCGCGATGATTTTAAATTTTTCATCAACGGAAAAGAACTGCGTTTATTCGGTTCCAGCGGTGAACACAAAAGCGTCGCCGTCTGTCTCAAAGCGGCGGAAGGGGTGTTGATCCGCCGGACGCTGGATCGGCTGCCGATCGTGCTGTTGGATGATCTGTATGCGGAGTTGGATTGGGATCGGGGGGGGCGCGCTCTCCGTCTGTTTTCCGGCGATCTGCAGTGTTTTGTCACCGGGACCTCTTTTGATTATCATGCGCTGCAGCCTCTGTTGGCTGCCGGCGAGCAGGTGTTGTGGATGCGCGCAGGTGCGTTGGAGAGACGGTAGTATGGCGGACACGATTAAAACATTGTCGCGTTCTCTGGATGAACTGATCGACAAACTGGGCTTTCAGAATAAATTGAAAGAACAGACCGTGATCCGCGAATGGAGCAGCATTGTGGGGCCGCAGATCGGCCGAATTGCCAAACCGGAAAAAATTTTCGACCGGGTGCTCTATCTGCGGGTCGCCAACATGAGCTGGCGCACCGAGTTGACGTTCCAAAAACAGACGATCCTGCAGCAAATCGAGAAGCGGATCGGCAAAAGCATCGTGAGTGATCTGAGATTCTATTAATCGTGGAAGGTGCATGAACAAAAAGGAAAAAGAGCCGGTTTACGACGCCAGTCAGATTCAGGTTCTCAAGGGATTGGAGGCCGTGCGTCTGCGGCCGGCGATGTACATCGGCGATGTCTCGGTGCGCGGTCTGCATCACCTGGTGAATGAGGTGGTCGATAACAGCGTGGATGAAGCGCTGGCCGGATATTGTACAGAGATCGATGTGTCCATCAACAAAGACGGTTCGGTAACGGTGGAAGACGACGGCCGCGGCATACCGGTGGACCTTCATCCGGAGGAGAAAAAGTCCGCCCTGGAGGTGGTGATGACCGTGTTGCACGCCGGCGGAAAATTCGATAAAAAGGCCTACAAGGTTTCCGGCGGTTTGCACGGGGTGGGCGTTTCGGTCGTAAACGCGCTGTCCGAATGGATGGTGGTGGAAGTGGCGCGCGGCGGCAAAGTGTACCGCCAGCGCTATGAAAAAGGATTTCCGGTCACGCCGGTTAAAATCGTCGGACAGCGCAAAGCGACCGGTACGAAAACCACTTTTTTGCCGGACGCTACGATTTTCAAAAAACGCAAATTCAGTTTTGAGATCATCGTCGAGCGTCTGCGTGAGCTGGCTTTTCTCAACAAGGACATCAAAATCTCCATCACCGACAAGAACACCAACAAGTCGGAGAAATTCAAATACAAGGGCGGTCTGGCCGCGTTCGTCGAGTATTTGGATCAGAACCGCACCTCCATCAGCAAAAAGATCATCTACATTTCGGCCGAACGGGACGGCATTCCGGTGGAGGCGGCGTTGGCGTACAACGATTCCTACAACGACAACATTTATTCCTACGTCAACAACATTCACACGATCGAGGGCGGCACGCATGAGGTGGGCTTTAAAGCGGCGTTGACCCGCACGCTCAACAACTTTGCGGTGAAGAACAAGTTGATCAAGAACAACGACGCCACCTTGAGCGGCGACGATGTCCGCGAAGGATTGACCGCCATCATCAGCATCAAGATTAAAGATCCTCAATTTGAGGGTCAAACCAAGACCAAGCTCGGCAACAGCGAAGTAAAGGGAACGGTCGAAGCGATCATCAACGAAAACCTTTCGCGTTTTCTCGACGCCAACACGATTGTTGGAAAACGCATTATTGAGAAATGCATTGTGGCGGCCCGCTCCCGGGAAGCGGCGCGCAAGGCCCGCGAGCTAACGCGGCGCAAGTCGGCGCTGGAAAATGAAAGCCTGCCCGGCAAGTTGGCTGACTGCTCATGGACCGAGGCGGAGAAAACCGAGATGTTCATCGTCGAAGGCAATTCGGCCGGCGGCAGCGCCAAACAGGGGCGCGATCGGCGGTTTCAGGCGATTTTACCCTTGCGCGGCAAGATCCTCAATGTCGAAAAAGCGCGCCTGGACAAAATTTTATCCAACGAAGAGATTCGTACGATCGTGGCGGCGATGGGCACCGGCATCGGCCGCGAGGAGTTGAATCTGGATAAATTGCGCTACCACCGCATTATCATTATGACCGATGCCGATGTCGACGGCGCGCACATCCGCACCCTGCTGTTGACCTTTTTCTTCCGCCACATGAAAAGCGTGATCGAAAACGGT
>JAKJDB010000589.1 GCA_022706175.1 Candidatus Zhuqueibacterota bacterium
GAGACAGGTGGTGCCGTCGAACACCTCCATTTTGCCGTCGCCGTCCACATCCGCCACTTCGATGCTGTGCGCGCCGCTGCCGTTGGTTTCGGCAAAGCTGTCGAACTGCCACAGCTTTTTCAACCTCGCATCAAATGCGACAAAGACTTCGTTCTCATACAAACCGGTCTGCGTGACCACCGCCGGATGCACGCCATCCAGATAGGCCACCGAGAGATGGATGCGGGTGGACGAGCGCTGGAAATCCGTGGCCATCTCCGGCCAGGCGGTTTTCGCCAGCACACGGCCGCTCAGGCCCTCCAGAATGGCGACGAATACCGAATCGCCGATCTGCAGACGGGTGATGATCTCCGCTTTGCCGTCGCCATCCATGTCCCAGACATTGAACGGCACGTTGTTGGCGCTGCCGTAGCAATGGTCGTGATAACAGATGTCTTTGCGCCATAGTGAGCGGCCGAAGGAGGTGAACGCCTCCAGTTGTACAGGTATGCCGGGATCCTGCGACTCTTCCATGTTGCCGTTCTGCAGCCGGATCACGCAGTCCAGGGCTCGGTCTCCATCCAGATCGCCGAAAATCGGCGTCAGGCCGTCGTGTCTGGTGATGGGGCTGAATGTGACCAGCGCCGAATCCGCCTGGCTGCGGATGGTCGTGCTTGCCCATTCGGATCGTCGGCCTTCGCGGCCGTTGGCATCCACGGTGCGGACATAATAGTGGACTCTTTTTCCGGCCGCCAGTCCTTCATCAATGAACGAGGTATAGTCCACCGGCTTTTGATTGATCAGGAATCCGCTGTGATTGCGCGAGGAGGCGCGGTAGAGATTGTAGCGCTGCCCTGGTGGGTCTTCCGGCAGCAGCGCCCAGCTGAGAAACACGCGGCCGCTGCCGATGGATTGGCTGCGAAGGCGGCGCGGCTGTTCACGCCAGTCGGCGCCTGCCGGCTGACGAATGGGCCGAAAGCCGATATCAGGATGGCGGATGGCAGAGGAGAGCTCTGAGCGGTTGCCGCAGCGCAGATAGTCCGCGCTGCGCGCCCAGGACCCACCCATGCGGCTGCCCTCCAGCGTCGCTACGTTGGTGATGCGATATTTGAACGGCGTGGTCGCCGGATCCAGCAGATTGACCGTCAGGTGCCAGACATTGCCGGCCATGCCGTACAAGCCATAATCGTTGGGTTTGCCGGTCCTGGCCGGCTGCAGATATTTTTGCCACTGATCAAAGGGCCGGTTGTTTTTAGCGTCATAGTTGGCTCTGCCCGATGGATCGTCATCGCCCCAGGGATATTTTTTATCCGTCAGTCCGCCGCGCGAGGCGTATTCGAACTCGATGGTAGTGGGCAGCCGATACAGGCGGCCGTCGGTTTGCGTCAGCCATTGCAGATACGCCTCGACATCGTGACGGTTGACAAAAACCACCGGATACTCTTCTTTGCCGGCCGGAATTCGACCGTCGATCCAATGCAGTGGCGGCGGAAAACCGCTGGCGTCGATAAAACGCTTGTACTCGGCGTTGGTGACCGGATGGTCGAGCATTTCAAAATCGTCGACGCGGACCAGCGGCCGTTCGTTTTCAGTGAGGACGTCTCCCCGTTTAAAGCTGCCGCCTGGAATTCGGACAAAACCCTGCAAAGAGGATTGAGGTTGCGAGGCAGAACACAAACAGAAAAGCAGGAGGAGGGATTTTGTTTTCATGATAACAGCTCCATAAAAACGATGACGGTCGAGTAAAGCACAGACGGCCTATTGCCGGCCTGGATCTCCACGCTACGATTTTAGAATGGTGTATGTTCGCCGTCCTGCGACGGATGATGGCTGTTCATCCAGCGGTCAGGGTTCCATCCAGCGCACCTCTGGTTTGTTCTTTCCAGCCTGCTCCATAATGCGCAGATAGAATCCCCAGTGAGAGCCGCCACGGTCTCCGCATTTAACCAGGATTTGCGTGCGGCCGGCGGGCAGGGTGATGGGGATGATATCCTCATCGATCACCGCGTTGCGCGACCCGTCGAAATGAAAAACCGCTTTGCCGTTGACGAACACGGTAGCGCAATCGTTGCAGCCAAAGCCCAATGGCACCGGCTGCTTTTTTGCGCTCTCCAGCCAGGCGAGGCTGTAGGCGATGGGCATCTTTTGGTTGCCGTACAGGGCTGCCAGGTCGACATAGCCGGATGAATCGGTCGGCGTTTTTTGCCAGCGGCCGGAACCGGACAGGGTGGCGTACTCGGCCTGGAGATCGATCGTTTTCTCCGGCGCCAACGGCGCGGCGAAATTCTTTTGATCGAACGCGAACGGTCCAAGATGGCGCCAGTTCGGCGCAAAGCCGGTAAAATAATTTTGCCCTCGATGTTCGCGCACCTGCCGGCTAGCGTTCGCAAAGGACGAATCGTCTACTATCTTGGGATGACGCATTACAGTGAGATAGTCCTGGAGGTTTTCCACCACCGGCAGAGTATCGCCGGCGGTGGCGTGAAAGCGCTCCATCTCTTCCTTGCTCAGCTGCCAGAACACCTGACCATGGCAGTAGATCCAAACAAACCGGCGGGCCAACAGGCGGCCGGCCGCATACTGACGCTGGAATTCTTCAACGCTGTAATTTTCGCTTTTGTCTGCGTAGGAGCCGATGATCCGGTCGCCGAATTTTTCTTTCTTGCCCGCATAACCGATGCGGTTGCCCTTCGCGTCCAGAATCTCACGATAATAGCCGAGCGGCCAGAGACCGGGGCTGATAGAGCCGCGGCGTCGCCAATAATCCAGAGCCCGTTGATATCCCGACGTGGTCAGAACCTGCTGCGATTTAACATCTGTTTTAT
>JAKJDB010000590.1 GCA_022706175.1 Candidatus Zhuqueibacterota bacterium
GCGCACCTTCATGCCGGTGATCCAGCGCGTATACAGGCTGGCGAAATAGCTGAGCATCAACCGGCTCAGCGGCCAATTGACCACATTCACGCCGTTGATGTAGCGCGAACCGACTACCACATCGCCGTCGCCGGCGGCCTGGATCAAGCGCGGGACATCCTGAGGATCATGGGAAAAATCAGCGTCCATTTCCAGAATCAGCTCATAATCACGCTGCAGCGCATAGCGAAAACCGGCCACGTAGGCGGTTCCGAGCCCCATCTTTTTCTCCCGACGCAGCAGATGCAGGCGCGGCTCACGGCTGCGCAGCGCTTCCACCAGATCACCGGTTACGTCCGGCGAGTTATCGTCGACGATCATGACCTCCAATTCCGGCTCCTGCAGATGGAGCAGCGCCTGGATCATGGCGACGATGTTTTGGCTTTCGTTAAAAGTCGGTATTATCACCAGCGACTTCATCCAAACTCCTGCAATTAGTCGGCGCGATGCACTGCAGCGGACAAGGGCTGAGACTGTTCCCTGAGCCGGCGCAACCCGGTCTCAACATCACTTAAACGCACGCCCAGCTCATTCATGGCTTTCTCCACCAACAGACCGGACTTGAGCGGCCGGGGCGCCTGCTGGGCCAGGTCTGCGGTGGTGATGGGCTGAATCTGATCGGCATCCAGATCAAAGATTCCGGCGATCTTGACCGCAAAGGTGTAGCGGTCGACGATCTCGCTGCCGGCCACATGATAGAGCCCACGGCATTCCAGTGCCGCCATTCTCCACAGGGCCTCTGCCAGCTCATCGGCCAACGTGGTGTTGCCGAACTGGTCCGTGACGATGCGCACCGATTGCCCTTTGCGCAAGGCAGCGATCAGCCAGGTGACAAAGTTGGGACGGACGCGTTGTCCCAATCCGTAGAGCACCATGGTCCTAGCGATGACCGCATGGAGCGAAGGGTGCTGAAGGGCGCACTCACCCGCCCATTTGCTGCGGCCGTAGTAGCCCAGGGGATTGGGCGGATCCTGCTCGCTATAAGGACCGTTGCGGCCGTCGAAAACATAATCGGTCGAAAGATGCAGCAGACGGGCGCCGGTCTCCAGACAGGCTGCGACCAGATGCTCGACGGCGTTCACGTTCACCCGCCAGCACAAGGACTGGTTTTTCTCCGCACCGTCCACGTCGGTAAAAGCGGCCGTGTTCAGAATCCAGTCCGGCCGGAATTGCCGGACTATGGCCAGCACCTGCTCCGCTTCGCCCAGATCCACGCGCTGATATCGTGCTCCTGAGACGACCGGCTCAGGCTGCAGATCCACACCAAGCAGTTCCGCCTCCACCGGCGCGCAGTTCATCAATTTTTGGCCCAACAATCCGTTGCAGCCGGTCACTAAACATTTCATCGTATGATGAACGTCCGATTCGATTACTGCTGTTCCGGGTCTCAGAGTTTGCAGCCGTTCCTGCGAAAGGCTGCAAGTTTTTCCCGAATGCCGGTGTCCTGCAGCGCCAACACCACGGCGGCGAAAATGGCCGCGTTGCCGGCGCCGGCCTGGCCGATGGCCATCGTGGCGACCGGAACGCCTTTGGGCATCTGAACGATGGCGTACAAGGCGTCCACGCCGTTCAGCGCCGAGCCCGGCAGCGGCACGCCGATCACCGGCAGAGCGGTGTAGCTGGCCACCACGCCCGGCAGATGGGCGGCCATGCCGGCGCCGGCGATGATCAGGCTGAACCCGTTGCTCTCAGCGCTGCGGGCGAAATCCGCGGTCGCCTCCGGCGTGCGGTGGGCGGAAAGAATTTTTATCTCATAAGCAATGCCGAAATGATCGAGCAGCTCCTTGGCCGGGACGAAATACTCCTGGTCCGAAGCGCTGCCCATCATGATCGCTACTTTGGCCATGGGGATGATCCGCCTATTTTTTTCTTAACACAAACAGAAGGCCTCCGGGCGCCGTGGCGAGGATGCCGACCAGATAGGCCAGCAGCTCAAAGGCCACGGTCTGACCCGAGGGCACTCCAACATGAGCGAACAACGCCGCCGCGCTCTGCTCACGCACTCCCAGACCGCCCAAGGAAATGGGCAGGCTGGCCAGCAGGGCGACGATAGGGATGAAGAGAAAAAAATAACCCGCCGAAACCTGCACGCCCAGTGAGCGCGCCGCGCACCAATGGGTGAGAATGCGCAGCGTTTGAATCACCACCGACAGCAAGAAAACCCGCGTCAGCAGTTTTCGTTCATGCCGAAATGCGTGCAAGCTGTAGTAAAAGGCTTTGGCTTTGATGTGCAACGGCGGCGGCAGAATGAGCCGGAACAGCCAGCCGAACTTTTGCGCAAAGCTTTCGATGAACAAAAACAGGATCGCCAACAGCCATCCGCAAAAAATAAACAGGATGGTGAACAGGGCCGAGGATTCGAGCAGACGGCTGACCATCAGCGCCGCCACGGCAAGAGCCAGCGTCGAGAGGGCGAAAAAGCCGACGAACCGGTCCAGAAACACCGTGGAAAAAGCGGCGTCCGTGCGGTTGGAAAGCCTGCGGATGTCGTAGATCCGGAACGCGTCGCCGCCGACGTTGCCGAGCAAAAAATTGTTAAAGAACAGACCGATGTGGTACAGCCAGACGCTGTGGCCAAGGGTCAGATCGATGCCGCGGTTGGCCAGCATCAGATGCCACTGCCAAGCGCCGAAAAAATTGCTGAGCACAAAGACCGCCAGGCTGCCGGCAAACCACGGCCAGGACGCCTGCTTGAAATAGAACAGGATGCTGTCCAAACCGATACGGCGCAACAACCAATAAATCAAAACCGCACTGACCAGC
>JAKJDB010000591.1 GCA_022706175.1 Candidatus Zhuqueibacterota bacterium
CGGGCAGAGTTACAACAACCGCATCATCCATAATCATATTCATGATTTTTATTACACCGGCATCTCCATCGGCTGGACCTGGGGATACGGCGAGACGCTGGCGGCCGCGAACCGGGTGGAGCTCAACCATGTCCATCACATCGGCGTTTTGAGCGACGGCGACGGACCGATCCTCAGCGATATGGCCGGCATCTATACGCTCGGCACGCAGCCCGGCACGCTTATCCGGCAGAATTCGTTTCACGACATCGCCGGACTGCGTTACGGCGGCTGGGGCATCTATTTCGATGAAGGCAGTACCTATATTCTGGCAGAAGAGAATATCGTCTATCGCACCACCCACGGCGGCTTTCATCAGCATTATGGCAAAGAAAACGTGGTGCGCAACAATATCTTTTGTCATGCCCGCGATTTTCAGATCCAGCGCTCCCGCCGGGAGGAACACACCAGCTTTTCTTTTGAGAAAAACATAATCTATTGGAACAGCGGCAAGCTGCTCGAGGGCCGCTTTGACGATTTTCATTTTTTGTTCGATCACAATCTTTACTGGCAGGCACATCGACAGCCCATCCGTTTTGACACGTTGAGTCTTGCCGCCTGGCAGAATCACGGCATGGACCGCCATTCGCTCATCGCGGATCCGCTGTTCCTGGATCCCGATCACGACGATTTTCGCCTGCAACCCGGTTCCCCGGCTTTTCAGCTCGGCTTTGAGCCGATTCCCATCCATAAGGTGTTTCAGCCGTGGAGCGAAGTGCAGGAGCAGCCGAATGAACCGGCGCCACGCCCGCGCTCCCTGTATCAACAGGATTTGATGGAATTTTTTTCCAGCCGGGATACGATCACCGTTGCGGACATTCATCGTCTCACCGATGAGGCGGCCAATGCCGGTGTGACCACCCTGGTCCTTTCCGCCCAACTGGGGCAGAACGTGGCCTGGCCCAGCCGAACGGCGGATGTGTTTACCTACGGCGATGTTGCACTCCGGCGATCGAAAACCGATTCCATGCATAAAAAGTGCAGCGACAATCTGCATCGGCTGTTGCAGGCCCAACAGGATCCGATCGAATTGTTTTTGCGCCGGGCGCGGCTGCGCGGTCTGGAGGGAGTGATCTCTCTGCGCATGAACGATCGATTAGAGATCGATCGGACAAACAGCCCGCTGCTGAGCGCTTTTTGGCAACAGCACCCTGCGTATCGCCTGACCGGAGAGGGCGGCGCCTCCACCTATGCGCTCAATTTCGCCGTAGACCAAGTGCGCGATTATTATCTCTCTCTTCTGCGGGAGGCGTGTGAGCGCTATCCATTGGACGGCATTGAACTGGATTTCACCCGTCAGCCGCTCTTCTCTTCCAAGCAGGAGAAAAGCAGCGTGATCATGAATCTCTTTCTCGAACAGGTGCGCGCCACAATGCGCGAGATCGGCGACCGCCGTAAGCGTCCCATTCTCGTCTCTGCCCGCATTCCATCCACCCTGCCCGGCTGCGCCGCCGCCGGACTGGCGGTGGCTGATTGGTGTCGCTTCGGTTGGGTTGATTTCCTCACCGTCGCCCCGTTTCAAGCCACAGAGACCGAGATCCCAGTCTGGGAGTTCAAAGCGGTTTGTGACCGGACTCCGGTGTATACAGCCCTGGGCGGCACTCTGGGCAAACGGCCCATGGCCGAGGAGACCATACGCGCCGCTGCCGCAACGCTCTTTGACAACGGCGCCGAAGGCATGTATCTCAGCAGCACAGCGGCGATTTCCCTGGATGTGTTTAAAGGGATCAGCTCCATGGAGGCCCTGGCCAATCAATCCAAACTCTACGCCTGGGGTCCTGGGGAGACGACGGTGAACGGCTCCGGCAGCACGGCGCTTTTGCCCATCACCCTGTCAGCCGGACAGCCGCGCGCCATCACGTTGCATGCGCCGGAAGCCAGGGCGCCGAAATCGGTGTTCCTCTGGCTGGAAGCCAGGGAAGAGCTGGATCCGGACAAAATCTATGTGGAATTGAACGATCAAAGCCTGGAACTCGTCGCCTCTGATCGGCTTACCTGGCCCTTTGCTTCTGAAGTGAAACGGCCGTTTCATCGCGCTGAACGGGTTCTATGCTTCAGCGTGTCCCCGTCATGGCTGCAGTCGATGAATCAATTGTTGGTCGTCGCAGACACTCCAGTCACGCTGGACTATGTGTATCTCGGCATCATCCACTAACTTAATTTATGAGAAATCGGACATGACTTTATTGAAAAGAATTCTTTCGCTGCTGATTTTTGTCAGCATGGCTCAGGCTGGCGAGCCGGCCAGACCGCCCCTGCCCCTGCTTCCGATCCCTGCGGCGCGGCAGGTGCAATGGCAGAATTCTGAATTGATCATGTTCCTCCATTTCGGCGTAAACACCTTCACAGACCGGGAATGGGGGGATGGCACGGAATCACCGGCGCTGTTCAATCCCAAAAAGCTGGATGCACAGCAGTGGGCCAGGGTGGCGCGGGATGCCGGCTTTGAGACGTTGATCCTGACCGCTAAACATCATGACGGTTTTTGCCTATGGCCCAGCCGCTACACCGCGCATTCGGTGAAAAACAGTCCGTGGAAAAACGGCCGGGGCGATGTGGTGGCGGAATTGTCGCGGGCGTGCAAAAAATTCGGCCTCAAGATGGGGCTCTATCTTTCCCCGTGGGACCGGCATGAGCCGAGCTATGGGCAAGGGGCGGCCTACAATCAGCACTATTCGGCTCAGCTGCGCGAACTGTTGACCCAATACGGCCCGGTGCATGAGATTTGGTTTGACGGCGCCTGCGGCGAAGGCCCCAACG